>DAIMGB010000260.1:0-3631 GCA_036724195.1 Thermoleophilaceae bacterium | reverse complement strand
TCCTCCGACGATGCTCCTCGACTCCGTCGAGTGGCTCGGTCATTCGGGCTTTCGCATCAGCACCCCGGGAGGGCTCGTGTACATCGACCCCTACCGGGTCGGCGACGCCCCCGAGGCCGACCTGATCCTGATCACACACGGCCACTACGACCACTTCTCCCCGCAGGACATCGAGCGCCTCTCGCACCGCAACACCTGGCTGGTGGGCCCGGCGGCGGTGGCCGAGCGCGTGAACGGCCAGGTGCTGTCGATCGCCCCGGGGGAGGCGATCGACCGCGAGCTGCTGCGCGGGGTGGGGATCGCGGCCGTCGCGGCCTACAACACGTCCAAGCGCGACCCCGAGGGCAAGCTGTTTCATCCGCGAGATGCGGGATGGGTGGGATTCGACCTGAATGTCCGTGGGGAGCGGCTCTACCATTCCGGCGACACCGACGTGATCCCCGAAATGGACAGCGTGACCGGAGTGGACGTGGCCCTCTTGCCCGTGAGCGGGGTCTATGTGATGACCGCCGGCGAGGCGGCCGAGGCGGCGCGGAGGATCCAGCCCGGGGTGGCCGTCCCGATGCACTGGGGAGAGCACATCGGCAGCTTTCAAGACGCTCGCGCCTTCGCCGATAAGGCCCCGGTGGAGGTTGCGATCCTGGAGCGGGCTGCGTGAGCGCCGCTGATCCCCAGCGCGACGCCCTCCGGCGAATCGCGCGCGAGGACCCGAAGCTGGCCGCCCGGCTGGTGCTGATGACGCTGCCCGCGGCGGCGTCGTCGATCGGCGACACGCTGGCCTACCAGCTCAGCGTCGACGAGGTGGGCAGCTACCGCGTCGCGGTCACCGACGGCGGCGCGCGTGTGGACGAGGCCTCTTCGGACGACGGCCCCGTGGACTTCCGCCTGACCACAGACGCCGAGACGCTGGTGGCGATGGCGCTCGGCGAGGCCAAGCCGCTCGGCCTGATGCTCCGCGGCCGCCTGCGCATCCGCGGCAAGCGCCGCCGCGCGCTCAAGCTACGCGAGATGGGCGCCTCGAGCATGACCCTCGAGGACGTGGTGCAGGCCGGCGGGCGCATCGACCCGGACGTGCTCTACCGCTCGCTGCCGCATCTGATCGACCCGAAGTGGACCGAGGGCCACGCCTTCACGCTGCGCTACGAGATCGCCGGCGAGGGCGGCGGCAGCTGGTACGTGCAGGCCCGCGACGGCCAGCCCCTGGTGGTGGACACGGAGCGCCCGGAAGGCGACCTGGCCGCGACGGCGCGCATGCCGATGGACGCCTACCAGAGGCTCGCGTCCGGCCTGATGACGCCGAACGAGGCCATGCGCCGGCGCATCATCGAGGTCGACGGCCGGCTCTACCCGATCACGCTGCTGGGCCGCTGGATCGACCGCTCGCAGGAGCGCGACGACGCCGAGCAGAAGCGCGAGGCCAAGCAGCGCCGCATCCAGGCAAAGCGCGAGGGCCTCTGGAGCCCAGACCGTGTGGGCGCCGGACAGGGCGACCCCGGCCACGACTCCGAGGTGGGCCGCAGCGGCTCCGACCTGCTCGACTACCGCCAGCTCTACGCGCTCTGGGAGCGCCAGAACTGGCGCGCGCACGAGCTCGACTTCACGATCGACAAGCAGCACTGGCTCGCAACCCCGGGCGCCGCCCAACAGGACACGATCTGGTCGCTGGGCTCCTTCTACGTCGGCGAGGGGCGCGTGACCGCCGACCTCGCGCCGTTCCTGGCCGCGGCGCCAAGCGGCGAGATCGAGATCTTCCTGGCCACCCAGCTCGTGGACGAGGCGCGCCACGCCGCCTTCTTCGACCGCTTCGGCGGCGAGGTGATGGCGCTCTCCTCGGACGACCTGCGCGGGCGCATGAGCGAGGTCGAGGAGCGGCTGCTCTCGCCCTGGCGCGACGTCTTCGACGACGGCCTGCGCGACGTGGCCAAGCGCATCCAGGCAAAGCCCGACGACCTCGACCTGTTCGTCGAGGGCATCACGACCTACCACATGATCGTCGAGGGCTTCCTGGCCGTGACTGGCCAGACGCTGATCCGCGACTGGATGACCGAGCACGGGCTCTACCCGGGCTTCGTGGAGGGCTTCGGCCTGGTGGAGCGCGACGAGCACCGCCACGTCGCCTTCGGCGTGCGCTTCCTGCGCGACGCGATCGCCGAGGACTCGCGCCACCGCGCCACCGTCGAGCGCACGGTGCTCGAGCTGGCGCCGCGCGCCGCTCACGTCTTCGTTCCGCCCTACGCCGACAGCCCGCGCGAGTTCGAGTCCTACGGCTACGGCTCGCGCGAGATCTACGGGCAGGCCTACCGCACGCTGAAGCGCCGTATGAAGGTGCTCGGAATCGAGCTGCCGCCCGCCTCAGAGCTGATGCCAGGTCCGATCGCGGAGATCGGCGATGGCTCAGCCGTCGAGGTGCCCGAGGGCGAGCCGCGCGTGGAGAAGCAGGGCGACGGCGCGTCGGCCGGCAATGGCGCGTCCTCGAACGGCGCCGGCGATCTGGACGCCGCGGAAGCGCCCTCCTAGCGCCGCACTACCCGGCGAAGTCGTGCGGGCGGCGCCGCATGGCCAGCCCCGCCAGCAGCAGGCCGAGGCCAACGGCGGCCAGGGCGCCGATCTCGAGCCCGGTGTGAGGCAGGAAGCCGCCGCCGCCGCCGCTTGAGCCGCTGGACGCGGTCGGCGCGGCGCCGGTCTGCTCGCCGGTCGTGGTGTTGGTCGGCGTGCTCGGCGTCTGCGTGTTGCCGTTGCTCGGCGTCGTCTCGGTGGGGGTGGTCTCCACCTGGGGCGGCTCCTCGGTCGGAGTCGTCGTCTGCGCGGACTGCGCGCGCCGCTTCTCGACCGGTCCGGCCACGCCGCCAGAGGCCTGCACCGGGGGTGTATCGCGAGCCGCGGTGCCGCCGTTGTGGGGAGTCGTCTGGGTGCCGCTGCCGGTGGGGTCGGAGCCCGTGTCGGCCCACGCGGTGGCCGCGAGGACCAGGGCCGCGAGCGCGGCGAGCAGGAGGATGACGCGACGAGGGTTCGAGTGCATGCGCGCGCTTTCGCCCATATCCGGGCGATTCCTTATCCTGGGCGCTGTCTTGCGAGGCTCGCGCGTCCTTCGTTCGCTCGCCTGGGGCGCCGTGATCGTGGGCGTCGCTACGCCCCTTCTCCGACACCGCCTCCAGCTGCGCGCGCCGGTGGTCAGCCTCCTGGCCTGGCAGTCGCCCGTCGCGCTGGCGCTCGCCCTGCCGCGCACGCGCCTGCGTGACGCGGGCATCTACGCACTGCAGATGTGGGCCTACTTCGCACACTTCGACATGCCCGACGACGACCCCGAGGCTCTCATGCTCAGGCTGAAGGTGGACTACCCCGCGCGCGTGGACCGCGTGATCGGCGCGGGCACGGTGCCGACGGTGCGGCTGCAGCGGGCGCTCGGGCAGCCGGGCAAGCTGCGGCCGCACGACTACGCGCTGTCGAGCGTGCACTGGAGCTGGTTCATCGTGCCGCACGGCACGCTCGCCTACCTGACGCTGCGCCATCCCGAGCTCTATGCGCGCTCGGCGGCGCTGATGGCCGTCTGCTTCGACCTGGGCTGCGTGGTCTACTGGGTGCTGCCCACCGCGCCGCCCTGGTGGGCGGCGGAGCACGGCAAGATCCCCCC
>DAIMGB010000259.1:0-3638 GCA_036724195.1 Thermoleophilaceae bacterium | reverse complement strand
TGATCATCGCCGACACCTGGAAGACGGCGCCGTTCATGGCCCTGCTCATCCTCGCCGGGCTCCAGGTCATCCCCACGGACCTCTACGAGGCCGCCAAGGTCGACGGCGCGAGCGCCTGGCAGCGCTTCGTGCGGATCACGCTGCCGTTGCTGCGGCCCGCGATCCTCGTGGCGCTGATCTTCCGCACGCTCGACGCCCTGCGGATCTTCGACCTCCCGTTCGTGCTCACGAAGGGGGCTCAGGGCACCACCACGCTGTCGCTGATCGCACAGCAGCAGCTGCAGAACAACGGGCTCATAGGCCTGGGCTCGGCGCTGTCCGTGCTCACGTTCCTGATCGTGATGACCGTCTCGCTGCTCTACATCAGGTTCGTGGGCGGCAACATCAAGGCGTTGACGGAGGAGTGATCTGATGGAAGCCGCATCGGTACCCCAGACGCAGGCCGCCACGCGGACGCGGACCAAGACGAAGGGCACGAAGAGGGAGGGCACGCCCTGGTGGCTGTGGCTCGCGGTGCTCGGGATCGTGCTGTTCTGCCTGTTCCCCTTCTACTGGATGCTCAATATCTCGCTGAAGACCGGGCCGGACCTGTCGGGCGCCGCGCTGGTGCCGCCCAACCCGACGCTCAACAACTACAGCTCGATCTTCAAGAACCCGGACTTCACGAACGGGCTTCGCAACTCGGCGATCGTGGCGCTGACCGTCACGATCCTGTCGCTGGTCTTCGGCTCGTTCGCCGCCTATGCGCTGGCACGGCTGAAGGTCAGGGGCAAGTTCTGGATCCTGGCGGTGGTGCTCTCGGTGAGCACCTTCCCGCCGATCGCGATCGCGGCGCCGCTGTTCAAGCTCTGGACCGACATCGGCCTCTACGACCGGCCCTACGGCGTCGGCCTGATCATCCCGTACCTCACCTTCGCGCTGCCGCTCACGGTGTACATCCTCACCTCGTTCTTCAGGGAGATCCCGAAGGACCTCGAGGAGGCCGCGCTGGTGGACGGCGCCACGCACTTCCAGGCCTTCTACAAGGTTGTGATCCCGCTCGCGGCGCCCGGCATGGCCACTGCGGCGATCCTGACCTTCATCGCGGCGTGGAACGAGTTCCTCTTCGCGATCACGCTGACCTCGTCGTCGAACTCCCGCACGGTGCCGGCGGCGATCGCCTTCTTCACCGGCTCGACCGAGCACGAGGTCCCGCTGGGCACGATCTCAGCGGCGTCGGTGATCATCTCGATTCCACTCATCATGTTGGTCCTCTTCTTCCAGAAGCGGATCGTGGCCGGCCTGACGGCCGGAGCCGTCAAGGGCTAGAAAGGAGCAGGCATGGCCGAGATCCAGCTGAACCACGTCTGGAAGCGCTACCCCGACGGCTTCGAGGCGGTCAAGGACATGAACCTCGAGGTTGCGGACGGCGAGTTCATAATCCTCGTCGGGCCCTCGGGCTGCGGGAAGTCCACAGCGCTGCGCATGATCGCCGGCCTCGAGGAGATCTCGGAGGGCGAGCTCGTGATCGACGGCGAGACCGTGAACGAGCTTGGCCCGCGCGAGCGCGACATCGCGATGGTGTTCCAGAACTACGCGCTCTACCCGCACATGACCGTGCGCGAGAACATGGGCTTCGCGCTCAAGCTGGCGAAGACGCCGGAGGAGGAGATCACCAAGAAGGTGGAGGAGGCCGCGCAGATCCTCGACCTGACGCAGCACCTCGACCGCAAGCCCGCGAACCTGTCGGGCGGCCAGCGCCAGCGAGTGGCGATGGGGCGCGCGATCGTGCGAGACCCGAAGTCGTTCCTGATGGACGAGCCCTTGTCGAACCTCGACGCCAAGCTGCGCGTGCAGATGCGCACCGAGGTGGCGCGGATCCAGGCCCGCCTCGGCACGACCACCGTTTACGTGACCCACGACCAGACCGAGGCCATGACCCTGGGCGACCGCGTGGCGGTCATGCGGGCCGGCGTGATCCAACAGGTCGACACGCCGCGGAACCTCTACGACGACCCCAAGAACCTGTTCGTGGCCGGCTTCATCGGCTCGCCGTCGATGAACTTCCTGCCGGCGAGGCTCGAGGGCGACACGATCAAGCTGCCGTTCGGCGACGTGCCGCTGCCGGACCGGCTGCGGCAGCGCATGGAGGGGGGAAACGGGGCGCGCGACGTGATCGCGGGCATCCGCCCGGAGCACTTCGAGGACGCGCAGGTGGCCGGCGAGGGCCACCCCGGGACGCGCTTCCGCGCCAAGGTCGCCGTGGTGGAGTCGATGGGCGCGGAGCTCTACGTGTACTTCGACGTGGAGAGCGGGCCGGCGGTGTCCGACCACCTCACCGAGCTGGCGAAGGACGCCGGCATGGAGGACCTGCCCTCGCACGGGGACGACGAGGGCACGCAGGTGGTGGCCAGGCTCGACCCGGCCAGCACGGCGCACGCGGGCGCCGAGGTCGATCTCGTGCTGGAGACCGACGAGATCAAGCTCTTCGACCCCTCGAGCGGACAGAGCCTGACCGAGCCCGCGCCGGTCGCCGCCTAGCGGAACGGGCGCCGTCGGAAGTCCGCCGACAGGCCGCGTCGCGGTCGTCACCGGCGTCAGCCGGAGGGCCGGCATCGGCTTCG
This sequence comes from Thermoleophilaceae bacterium, assembly GCA_036724195.1. GTDB lineage: Bacteria > Actinomycetota > Thermoleophilia > Solirubrobacterales > Thermoleophilaceae > DATACN01. Next base: position 1,035 of record DAIMGB010000259.1, on the reverse strand, counting down.
CGATCGCCCGGCGGCTGCTGGCCGACGGGGCCAGCGTGCTGATCCACGCGTGGCCGGCGCCCGAGCAGGGCGTCCTCGACGAGCTCGCCACCATCGGGCCACCGCTCGAGTGCCTGGAGGCCGACTTCGGCGATCCGGAGGCCCCGCGGCGCGTGATCGAGCACGCCGCGGGCGAGCTGGGCGCGGTGGACGTGCTGGTGGCCAACCACGCGCGCTCGTCGGACGTGGCGCTGGCGGACGTGACCGCGGAGGAGCTGGACGCCGTCTGGGCCGTGAACGCGCGCGCCGTCGTGCTGCTCGTGCAGGCCTACGCGGACCTCCACGACGACTCCCGGCCGGACGGCCGGGTGGTGCTGTTCACCTCCGGCCAGCACCTGGGCTCGATGGCCGGCGAGCTGCCCTATGCGGTCAGCAAGGGCGCCGTGCACCAGATGACGCGCTCGCTCGCCGACGCCGTGGCCGGGCGCGGGATCACGGTGAACGCCGTGAACCCCGGCCCGGTGGACACCGGCTGGCCGTCCGAGGAGCTGCGTGAGCGGCTGCGGCCCGCCTTCCCGTCCGGCCGCTGGGGGCGGCCCGACGACATCGCGCCGCTCGTGGCCTGGCTCGCCTCGGCCGAGAGCGCCTGGCTCAGCGGCCAGGTGATCGACGCCGAAGGCGGCTTTCGCCGCTAGTCCAGCGAGCGCCGCAGGCGGCGGATCTCGGTGTCCTGCCAGGAGGGCCGGCGCATCTGCTCCTGCAGCGCGTCCAGCACCGACTCGTCCCACTCGTGCGTGCGCAGCAGCAGGTAGCGCAGCGTGACCACCGCCATGTACGCGTCGGTCTCGCTGCCGTGGCCGCAGATGCCCGCCTCCTTGAGCATCTCCACCACCGGCTCGTACTCCTCGTGGAACCAGCGCTCCGCCACCTCTTCGCGCGACATCGGCTCGCCGGTGGTCTGGATCACGCGAAAGCCCCAGGCCTCGACGCCCTCCGCCAGGCAGGCGTACGCCGCCCGGTTGGAGGGGCGGATGTGGGGGCGCACGTCGTGCGGCA
>DAIMGB010000258.1:0-3648 GCA_036724195.1 Thermoleophilaceae bacterium | reverse complement strand
GTTCGAGATCACCCACCACACCTACGTCCACGAGAACATCAAGATGTTCGTTGAGGGCTTCCGCTACGACGCCCACCCGATGGGCATGCTGCTCGCCACCGTCGGCGCGCTCTCCACCTTCTACCCCGACGCGATCAACATCGATGACGAGATTGAGCGCCACATGGCGGGCGTCCGGCTTATCGCGAAGGTGCCCACGCTCGCCGCCTTCGCCTACCGCCACAACCTTGGGCTGCCCTACGTCTATCCCGACAACGACCTCTCGTACGCGGGCAACTTCCTCTCGATGATGTACAAGATGACCGAGGTCAAGTACGAGCCCGACGAGCGGCTCGAGCGGGCGCTAGACGTGCTCTGGATCCTGCACGCCGACCACGAGCAGAACTGCTCGACCGCCGCGGTGCGCAGCGTCGGCTCGTCCCAGGTGGACCCCTATTCGGCGATGGCCGCCGGCGTGGCCGCCCTCTACGGCCCGCTCCACGGCGGCGCCAACGAGCAGGTGCTGCTAATGCTCGACCGCATCGAGACCACCGAGAACATCCCGGACTTCCTCGAAGGCGTGAAGAACGGCGACGAGAAGCTGATGGGCTTCGGCCACCGCGTCTACAAGAACTACGACCCGCGCGCCCGGATCATCAAGGAGCACGTGGACGCCGTGTTCGAGGTCACGGGCAAGAACCCGAAGCTCGACCTCGCCACCGAGCTCGAGAAGCGCGCGCTGGACGACGACTACTTCACCGATCGCAAGCTCTACCCGAACGTCGACTACTACTCAGGACTGATCTACGAGGCGCTGGGGCTGCCCCCCGACATGTTCACGGTGATGTTCGCCATTCCGCGAACGTCAGGCTGGGTCGCCCAGTGGCTCGAGATGGTCACCGACGAGGAGACCAAGATTGCCCGTCCGCGCCAGATCTACACGGGCGACCGAGGCCTGGACTACGAGCCGATCGACGGGCGCGAGCAGAAGGTGAGCCCGCCGGACGCGAGCGAGTCCACCTCCACGATCGACCCCGCCACCCACCCCTAGACCGTCAGACCCGGAACACGGGGAGCAGCCGCTTCTCGTGCTCGGCCTCGATCGAGGCGATTACCTCGATGTGCTCCTCGAGGCCCGAGCCTCGCAGCTTGGTGGCCAGCAGCTCGTCCACCTGGAACAGGCCCGAGGAGTTGTTCATGTCGATCTCGATGCGCACCGCCCGCTCCTCGCCCGGCTCGATCTTGACCTGGTCGATCGCGGCGGCGGAGAGCGAGTGGATGTTCGGGCGCCCGGTCTCAAACGGCACCCGCGAGCGGCCCGAGGCCATGTCGAGCGCGTCCGACACGCGCACGATGCCGGCCTCGACGGTCAGCGGGTCACCGCGGCGGCGGTGGCCGATCACCGCGTGCATCGTCTCGGCGATCACCACGGTCAGCTCCGGCTCCTCGTAGAGCCCGTCGAGCAGCAGCGGCAGCCGGTCGGCGGTCAGGAAGAGGCTGAAGGCCTCGTGGTCGGTGCGGTGGATCGACATGCCCGAGTCGTGCAGCAGGCAGGCCGCGGCGATCACCACCTCGGCGTCGTGCGCGCGCATGCCGTGCTCGGCCACCATCGCGGGCTGCACTCCGCGCCGCTCGAGCAGGCGGAACAGCCGCAGCGCGATGTTCACCACGATCTGGATGTGCACCCATGAGTGGTCGGACATGCCGAGGCGCTCGGCGAACACCTGCTGCATGTGCCACCAGCCCTTGACGCGGCCGTCGTCGTTCGCGGCCGCGAGCAGCTTCTCGAGGCGGCGGTTGCCCCGGCTCGGAGCGTTTACCCGCATGCCGGCTACGGCGTCTGCGGGGGGCTCGCCGCTCACCTGGAGCAAGCTAGCGCGCGGCCAGGTCGGCCCCGGCGCTACTCCTCGCCGTCGTCCCCCTCGGAGTCGTCCTCCTGTCCACTGTCCTCCTGTCCACTGTCCTCCTTTCCGCCCGCCACGCTCCCGCCGCCCTGATGGATCAGCGCGAACGCGGCTCCGTGGGGATCGGTGAGCACCGAGAAGCGGCCCGCCTCGTTGTCGAACGGCTCGGCTCGCACCTGCGCGCCGCCCTCCTTCGCCTTTTCCGTGGCGGCGTCGGCGTCGTCGACCGCGAAGTACACGATCCAGTGGGGCGGCACGTCGTCAGGGAAGTCGTCGCCCATCCGGAACATGCCGCCCACGCTCTTGCCGTCGAGCTGCCACTCCCAGTAGTCGGCCCCGCCGGTGTCCACCTTCTCGGTCTCCCAGCCGAAGACGGCGCTGTAGAACTCCTCGGCCTTCTCGGGGTCGCGCGTGTTCACCTGGTGCCAGGCCGGCGCGCCGGGCTCGCTGACCACATCCGCGCCCTTGTGCTCCTTCGCCTGCCAGACGCCGAATTGCGCGCCGCCCGGGTCGGCGAAGAAGGCCATCCGGCCCAGCTCGCCCACGTCCATCGGCTTCGCGACCACCTCGCCGCCGGCCTCATCCACCTTCTCGGCGGTCTCGTCGGCGTCGGCCACGGCGATGTACACGTTCCAGGACGGGGGCTGATCCTCGTTCTGAGTCGGCGCGAGGCCGGCCACGACCTTGTCGTCCTTCGCGAAGGTGCGGTAGCCGCCGTAGTCCTCGCCCTGGTCTCTGGCCTCCCAGCCCAGCAGCTCGCCGTAGAACGACGCGGACTCGTCGAGGTCGGGACTCGAGAGGTCCGCCCACGAGGGCAGGCCTGGCTGGAACTCGTCGATCTCTGGCATGGGTTCTCCTCCTAGGTTGGACCGGCTGGGATCCTCTCTCTTACCCGGGTACGCTCTAGGGGTGACCAGGGAGCCGCTATTCGACGGGCACGGCCGGCGCATCTCCGACCTGCGCGTCTCGGTCACCGATCGCTGCAACTTCCGCTGCCAGTACTGCATGCCGGCGGAGGGGCTGCCCTGGCTCGACCGCGAGGAGATCCTCTCCTTCGAGGAGATCGAGCGCGTGGTGGGCCTGATGGCCTCGATGGGCGTGACCGACGTGCGGCTGACCGGCGGCGAGCCGCTCGTGCGCCGCGAGTTTCCGCGCCTGGCGTCGATGCTCGCGCAAGTGGATGGAGTCGAGGACCTGTCGCTGACCACGAACGGCTACCTGCTCGAGCGCGATGCCGCCGCGCTCGTGGCTGCCGGGATCAACCGCGTGAACGTGTCGATCGACTCGCTCCAACGCGACCACTTCTTCCACATGACCCGCCGCGACTCGCTGCCACAGGTGCTGCGCGGCCTGGAGGCGCTGGCCGCGCACCCCGAAGTCCACCCGATCAAGGTGAACGCGGTTGCCATGCGCGGCTTTACCGAGGAGGAGGCCGTGCCGTTCGCCGAGTTCGCGCGCTCGACCGCGTTCCAGGTGCGCTTCATCGAGTTCATGCCGCTCGACGGCGACGGCGCCTGGACGCCCGACTCGGTGCTCACCGGCGAGGAGCTGCGCCAGATCATCGATCGCGCCTACCCGCTGGAGGAGGCGCCGCGCGAGCCGCACGCCACCGCGCGCGTGTTCCACTTCCGCGACGGCCAGGGGGAGATCGGCTTCATCAACCCGGTTTCGGAGCCGTTCTGCGCCGACTGCAACCGCGTGCGCCTGACGGCGGAGGGCAAGCTGCGGACCTGCCTGTTCTCTCTGCACGAGACCGACCTGCGCG
>DAIMGB010000257.1:0-3650 GCA_036724195.1 Thermoleophilaceae bacterium | reverse complement strand
CTCGAGCATGTTGTAGAAGTCCATGTTGCCGCCCACGTTGAGCTGCGAGGTGCGCGCGAGCTTCACGCCGCGGTCCTGGAACAGACGAACGAGCATGCGGTGCACGATCGTCGCGCCGACCTGTGACTTGATGTCGTCGCCGACGACCGGCAGCCCGGCTTTGCGGAAGCGGTTGGCCCAGTAGTTCTCGGAGGCGATGAACACGGGGATGCAGTTCACGAACCCACAGCCGGCTTCGATGACCTGCTCGACGTACCACTTGGTGGCCTGCTCGGAGCCCACCGGCAGGTAGGACACGACAACGTCGGTCTTCGTCTCCTTGAGGATCGAGACGATGTCGTCGGTCTCACCCGGCGCCTTCGTGATCTTCTCCTTGAGGTACTTGCCAAGGCCGTCGTGGGTCATCCCGCGGTAGACGGGCACGTCGAGCTTCGGCACGTCGGCGAACTTCATCGTGTTGTTCTGGCCCGACCAGATCGCCTCCGACAGGTCCTTTCCGACCTTGTCGGCGTCGATGTCGAATGCGGCGGTGAACTCCACGTCGCCCACGTGGTAGCCGCCGAGGTCCACGTGCATAAGGCCCGGGACGCTCTTGGCGGGGTCGGCGTCCTTGTAGAACTGGACGCCCTGAACGAGGGACGAGGCGCAGTTGCCCACGCCCACGATCGCCACGCGCACCTTCTCGCTCTGGTAGCGGGATGCGCCGTTGGTCGGGATGCTGTCGGTCAAGGGGGATGCCTCCTACTAGCGTGGATACGATGCCCGCCGCCCGCCGTCCGGGCCCGCGATTTTTACATACCCGCCTTGGGCCTCTTGTTACACCGCGTCCGGCCGCAGCAGCTGCCGCCGGACGTGGAAAACCCGCTGGAACGTGGTGAAGATCGTCAGCGCGGCCATTACGTAGATAGCAGGCTTCAGCAGCTCGAAGTCGCCGATGCCGGCTCCCGTGGCGAACAGCAGGCCGATGGAGAGGATGACCACCCGGACGGGCCGGGTGGCCACGCCGACCTTGCACTCCACGCCGAGCGCCTCGGCCCGCGCGCGGGTGTAGCTGACCATGAAGGAGCCCACCACGGTCAGCACCACGGCGCCGACGGCGAGGTCGTCGCTGCGCTTGGCGAAGTAGGCCGCAACCGCGGCCAGCACCACGCCCTCCTCGACCCGGTCGAGGGTGGAGTCGAGGAACGCGCCGAAGGGCGTGCCCTTGCCCGACATGCGCGAGTAGCGCCCGTCGAACATGTCCATCACCGAGCCGGCGACGAACGCGATCCCGGCGAGTACGAAGCGCTCATCCAGCACGAGCGCCGCCGCCACCAGGTTCCCGGCGAAGCCGGTCAGAGAGATCGCGTTCGGCGTGAGCCGCGACTCGATCAGCGCCTCGCGCGCTGCGAGGCGCATCTCTCCCGCGGTCAAGCCGTGACCTTGGCCCTCTGCAGCCAGCCCCAGGCCTCGGGCCGGACCCGGGCGAACGCCACGCTGGCGGTCCAGGCCGAGATCGAGGCCACGGCCGCCCCGAGGGCGGCGTCGATCCAGAAGTGGTTGCCGGTGGCCACGACCACGAAGGTCACGATGCCCGGATAGAGCGCCCACAGAACCTTCAGCACGCGGTGGCGCACCAGCATCACCGCCGGAACCCCGACCATCAGAGCGAACGCCACGTGCATGCTGGGCACGGCGGCGTACGGGTTGTAGAGCAGGCTGGCGGTGTTCTCGGCGGCCTCGCCCACGAACCCGGCCACGGTGTCCGTGAACCCGAACTCGGGCATGAAGCGCGGCGGCGCGGTGGGGTAGAGAAGGTAGAGCACGAGCGCGATGCCCATCGCAACCATGAACATGTTGCGCACGAAGTAGAAGGCGCGGTTGCGGGCCACGTACAGCCACGCCAGGAAGGTGGTCGTGACAACGAAGTGGGAGTTCACGTACATCCAGTTGGCGATCGTGATCGGCCAGCCGTCTGCGTCCGCCCACTGCTGAACGTGGGGCTCGAAGAAGAGTCCCATGCTCTGCTCGATGTGGATCAGCTGCCTCGCGTGCTCGTAGGCGGCCACGGTCTGACCTTCCACGGCGCCGCGGACGATTCGGTAGAAGTAGTACGCGCCGCAGAAGAGCACGATCTGCCGAAGCAGGTCCTGCCAGCCGGCCGGCAGCATCCGCGACGAGCCACGGCGCAGAATGCGCAAAAGTTTGGCCATCGGGATCCTACCCTAGCGCGCCTTTCGGGTACTCAGGAGGCGCAGCGCCGGCCGCGGGAAAAGACCCGCTCGAGCGAGAAACGAGTGCTCATTCGCACGAAGCCGCGGCGCTTTGCGATCACTCGCGTCCAGGCGCCGTTGCGCTCCACGCAGGCCCCCGGCGCGTACCAGTAGGGCGTCCAGCGCACGCGCACGATCGCCGGCCCGGGGCGCTTCACGTCGAGCAGCAGCTGGTCGCTGCCGAGCTGCTCCAGCACCACGTTGGCGCGCTTCTCGGGGATCACGAACGGGGCGGGCAGGATCACCTCGTAGAGCCGCCAGTTATCGCCCCGCCAGATCAGCTGGAGATAGGGCAGCCCGCGCTCGATCAGCGCGCGCTCCTGGTAGGAGCTCTTGTCGGGGATGGCGTTCGGCAGCGCCACGTAGCGCACCGCGTTCTCGGCCAGCCAGCTGGCGTAGGTGAAGCGGTTCAGCTGGCCGCGGTAGAAGATCGGGTTGTGCCCGGTGTCGAGCTGGCGCAGCCAGCCGCGCGCCAGCGGGAAGTCTGGCGCGACCTCGGCGGCCTCCCAGTGGCTGCGCGTGAAGGGGATCTCGATGCGCCGCTGCGGCGTCAGCGTCTTCAGGTACTCGTTGAGCTCATCGAAGTAGCCCGCCTTCGCGGCCGGGTCCTCCATGTACTTGGCCACGTCGCGCACGGGCGCAGACCATTGCCACACGAACAGCCCGAGCATGAGCACGGCCAGGGCCGCCATGCCGGCTCGCCCGCCGCGCAGGCGGCGGCCCCAGATGGCGCTCAGCAACACCGGTCCGCCGAACAGCGCGCCAAGGCGCACGGCGTTGCCTCCCATGGGCGTCTCGAACAGGAGGGCCACCACTGAGCCGATCGCGTACAGGATCACGCCGAGGCGAAGGACGCGCTGGCGGCGCGGGAGCAGCAGCAGGCAGGCGGCGCAGAAGATTGGGATCGGGAAGAAGGCGGAGAGCGGGAACGGCGCCCAGCCGCCCTCCGGGAACGCCACCGAGAGGAACACAGGGGGCAGGAACGACGCCAGCGCGATGCACGCGCCATCGATTCGCTTCTTGTGGGTGTCGAGGCCGCCGGCGGCGAGCGCGTAGGTCACGCCGGCCATCGCCAGGAACAGGCCCGCCACTGGGCTGCCGAGCGGGCACAGGAAGGCCAGCACGAGCGCCGCCTTGCGGCGTCGGCGCTGAAGCGCGAGCAACGCCCCCAGCGCGAAGGCCACGCCGATCGCGAACGGCAGCCTGCTGGTGAACAGCAGCGCTCCGGTGGCCAGGCCGAACCAGATCGAGCCCCAGCGGGCGCGGCGCTCGCCGAACCAGCCGCGCGCCAGGGGCTCGTAAAGCGCGGCGCTTGCGACCGCGCAGACGGCGAGCGCGAGCTGGGGGGTGAGCAGCCAGCCGAGCGCCGGCGAGAGCACGCTGTACGCGGGCGTGTGG
>DAIMGB010000256.1:0-3664 GCA_036724195.1 Thermoleophilaceae bacterium | reverse complement strand
CCGAGCGTGTTCACCGTCGCCTCGATCCGCGCCAGGTAGTTCTCGTCGTAGACGCCCGGCGACGGCTCGACGCCCGCGTAGATCACCCCGACGCGCACCGTGTTGTAGCCCTCGGCCGCGAGGAAGGCGGCGTCGTCGTCCCCGAAGCCGATCGCGTCCGGCGCGTACGGCGGCCGCTTGTAGACCATGTTCAGGCCGTGCAGCACCACCACGCGGCCGCGGGCGTCGGTCAGCCAGCGGCCCTGCTGACCGAGTGGCGCCGTGGGTGCGGCGGCCGCGGCCGCGGGCACGAAGGCGAGCAGGCCGATGGCCACGCACAGCGCTCTCCAGAACCCTCCCACGGCTGGCGTAGTCTGACGGATCGATGATCGGCGCGGTACTGGCAGGCGGCCGCGGGCGGCGGCTCGGCGGCTCCAAGCCCGCTGCGGAGCTGGCGGGGCGGTCGCTTGCGTCCTACCCGGCGGCGGCGCTGGCGGGCGTCTGCGAGCGCGTGGCGGTGGTCTGCAAGGCGGGCACTGAGCTCCCGGAGCTGCCCGGCCTCGAGCGCTGGGACGAGCCAGAGGAGCCGCGGCACCCGCTTACGGGCATCGTGCACGCGCTCGAGCGGGCGAACGGGCCGGTGCTCGTGTGCGCGGCCGACATGCCGTTCGTGACCGCGGACGCGCTGCGCACGCTGCTCCAGGGAGCCGGTGGCGCCTTTGCGCCCGCCGTGGTGGCGGTGGCCGACGGGGTGCTGCAGCCCGTGCTCGGGCTATACGCCCCGGCCGCGCTCGACAAGCTGCGCGAAGCGCCGGACGGCGCGCCTCTCACCGAGACGGTCGAGTCGCTGGATCCCGCTCGCGTGGCGCTGCCGCCCGCGCTCGTCCGAAGCATCGACACGCCGGAGGAGCTGGCCGAGGCGGAGGAGCTGCTGGGGGGCGCTAGGCGACTTCGCTGAAGAGCTGCACGTCGTCGCGCAGCACCTCGCGGATGCGGCGCTTGAGCTGGCCGTGGAGCTGCGACACGCGGCTCTCGGAGACGCCCAGCACCTCGCCGATCTCACGCAGGGTCAGGTGCTGCACGTAGAGCAGGACCGCCACCTCGCGGTCGCGCTCGGGAAGGGCGTCGAAGGCGCGCCGGAAGCGCCGCCTGGCGTCCGCTCGCGTCGCCATGTGCTCGGGGTCGCTCATCAGGTCTCCAGACTCGAGCGTGTCCACCAGCTCGATCGTGGTGTCGCCTTCGCTCATCACCAGCGAGCTCAATGACGTCAAATCGGAGTTCTCGATCTCGTGCAGCTTGTCCTGGAGCTCGTCGGTCGTCATCGAGAGCATGCCGGCGAGCTCGTCGCGCGTCGGCTGGCGGCCGTGGGCGCCCATGAAGGTCGTGCGAGCCCGCTTGAGCTCGCGCTCCAGTCGCCGCAGCGAGCGGGGCGCCCAGTCGCGGCGCCGCAGCTCGTCGAGCACGGCGCCGTGGATGCGCGTCCAGAGGTAGGGCTCGAGCCCGGCGCCCTTGTCGGGGTCGTAGAGGTCGAGGGCGGCGATCAGGCTCTCGATGCCGCACGAGATCAGGTCCTCCGCCTCGCAGGAGGCCGGCAGCTCGCGGACCTTCTTGTAGACCACGTGCTTGACGAGCGGCACGTAGGTCAGCACCAGGCGATTGCGGAGGGAGACGTCGCGGGTGGCGCGGAATTGCTTCCACACGCGGAGGGCCTCCTCCGCGGTCGCGACCGGGCGCTCTTGAGCGTCCTGTGGGTTGTGCACGTACTGCCTCCCTGCCTGCCGGGTTGTGTGTTAATTGTCGGCCAGACCGGTGGCCTTTCTCATCCCCCATTCGCGGTAAGTCGCCCAAGTTGGCGCATCACCCTCAAGTTTCGAATCCGGCACCCGAATACCGGGGCGTGCTCGCAGATCGCTACCCACCGCCCGGGGTCTGGCGCCAGGTCGATGAGGCCGCTCAGGTCGCCGAAACCCTCTGGGCAGAGGGCCGCGAGGTCGACTTCGGCACGGACGAGTCCGGCCGGCTGAAGATCTCGCTGATCGAGCACGGCAGGCCCTCGCGCGAGCTCTCGGTGCTCGAGACGCTCGCCGTGGCCGCCGGCGCCCCGATCTAGCCCCGCAGCAGCAGCCAGGCCAGCGCGGCCGCGAAGACGAGCTGCCCGACGCCGAACGCCACGCCGAGGTTGACCGCCCCGAACAGCTCGGCCAGGCCGACCGCTATTCCGAACACGGCCAGCAGCAGGCCGACCTGGGTGAGTGTCTTCAGCTCGCCCTCCCCGCCAGCGCGGCCACCAGCTCGCTCACGCCCTTGGCGCTGTCCTGCTCCGCGAGGAAGCGCTCGGCCTCCCGGCGGCCGCCCACCGCACGGATGCCCGCGTCGCCGTGCTCCGCGGCGAACTCGCGCACGGCGGCCCGGCGGCGGGCGCGCATGCGGTCCTCACGGATGTCGAGTCCCTCGCGGTGGGCGTCGATCGCCGCGGCCAGCTCGGGGATCCCGCTGGGCGGCGGCACGGAGGAGATCGCCAGCACCGGCACGTCGCGCTTACCGAGCGCCCGGAGCGCCTGCGACAGGTCGCGCTGCGAGCGCCTGGCCGCGTCGCCCAGGTCGGCCTTCGTGACCACCAGCACGTCGGGCACCTCCATGATCCCCGCCTTCAGGAACTGGAGCGTGTCGCCGGAGGCGGGCTGCACGACGACGGCCACGGTGTCGCACACCTCCTCGACATCGGTCTCCGACTGGCCGACCCCGACCGTCTCGATCACCACCAGGTCGTAGGCGGCCGCCAGCGCCTCCGCCGCCTCCCGGGTGGCGGCCGCGAGGCCGCCGAGCCGCCCGCCGGCCGCGGTGGAGCGGATCAGGATGCCGTCGTCCTTGGGGTCGTGGTCGATGCGCGCTCGGTCGCCCAACAGCGAGCCGCCGGAGCGCTTCGAGGACGGGTCCACGGCCAGCACCGCCACGCTGCGGTCGAGGCCGCGCCACTGGGCCACGAGCGCCGACAGCAGCGACGACTTGCCCGCGCCCGGCGGCCCCGTTATCCCGATCATGTGGGCGGGGGCCTCGCCGCCCAGTGCGCCGGGCGACACCTCGGCCAGGAGGCCGGCCGCCTGCTCGCGCTTGGAGCGGTCCTCGATCAGGTTGAGCGCGGCAGGGGCGGCGGCGAGGTCCCTGGCGCGCAGCCTCGCGCCGAGCGCCGCCGCATCACTGCCCGCTGCCCGCTGCCCACTGCCCACTGCGGGCTCAGGCGGCGCCGGCGCCGACCCTGTTGTGCTCGGCGACCAATTCCACGATGTCGCCCATGATGCGGGAGACCTCGAAGTCCTTGGGCGTGTAGACGCGGGCCACGCCGGCGTCGAGGAGCGCCTGCTCGTCAGCGGGCGGGATGATGCCGCCCACCACCACGGGCACGTCGGCGCCCGCCTCGCGCAGCTCCGCCAGCACGGTGGGGATCAGCTCCGCGTGGGAGCCGGAGAGGATCGATAGGCCCACCACGTGCACGCCCTCGTCCACGGCCGTGCGGGCGATGCGCTGCGGGGTAAGGCGAATGCCCTCGTAGACCACGTCCATGCCCGCGTCCCGCGCGCGTACCGCGATCTGCTCCGCGCCGTTCGAGTGGCCGTCGAGGCCGGGCTTGCCGACCAGGATCCGGATCGGACGGCCGGTCTCGGCCGTGATCGTGCGCACCAGCTCC
>DAIMGB010000255.1:2704-3678 GCA_036724195.1 Thermoleophilaceae bacterium | reverse complement strand
GGGCGGGCCCGGCGGCAGCGAGGGCGCCACTACGCGAGCCTCCGCCCGAGCAGCTCCGCGTGCGCCGCCACCTCGCCCGCGAACGCCGCGAAGTCGCTCGCGCGCAGCTGCTGGGGGCCGTCGCAGAGCGCGGCGTCCGGGTCCGGGGCCACCTCCACGATGATCCCGTCGGCCCCCACGGCGGCGGCCGCGCGCGACAGCGGGCCGACCAGGCGGCGGTCGCCCGAGGCGTGCGAGGGATCCACGATCACCGGCAGGTGGCTGTGCAGCTTGAGCCACGGCACCGCGCCAACGTCGAGCGTGAATCGCGTTGCCGTCTCGAAGGTGCGGATGCCGCGCTCGCACAGGATCACGCGCTCGTTGCCCTCCTTGAGCACGTAGTCCGCGGCCATCAGCAGCTCGTCGAGCGTTGAGGACAGGCCGCGCTTGAGCAGCACCGGCTTGCCCAGGCGCCCGACCACCTCGAGCAGGCCGTAGTTCTGCATGTTGCGGGCGCCCACCTGCACCACGTCCACCAGCTCGGCGAAGCGGTCGGCGTGGGCGACGTCGGTGAGCTCCGACACCACCGGCAGGCCGGTCTCCTCGCGCACGGCGGCGAGGATCTCGAGCGCCTCCGGGCCGAGTCCCTTGAACGAGAACGGCGAAGTCCGCGGCTTGAACGCGCCGCCGCGCAGCATCGAGGCGCCGGCGTCGGCGACCGCGCGCGCGGTCGCCGAGGTTTGCTCGGCGGACTCGACTGTGCAGGGGCCGGCTATCAGGCAGAACGTGTCACCGCCGCCGACGCGCCGCCCGCTCACCTCGAACGAGGTGGCTTCGTGGTGCGACAGCTCGCTGGAGGCGAGCTTGTAGGGGCGGCTGATCGGGATCACCTGGTCGACCCCCGGCAGGCCGTCGAGGCCCATCGCCCGAACGCCCTCCGGGTCGCCGATCGCGCCGATCGCCGTGGTCAGCTCGCCGGGCATGACCTTGGCGTG
>DAIMGB010000255.1:0-2694 GCA_036724195.1 Thermoleophilaceae bacterium | reverse complement strand
CCGCCTCGAGCCGCTCGACCACCGCCTCGATCTCGGCAGGCGTGGCCTGCGGGGTCATGACGACCATCATGGCCGCCGAAGGCTACGCCGTCACGTGTGGGGCGGCATCCGCCCGCGGCGCCCGGCGGTCCTGCAGCACGACCGCCACGAGCAGCGCGATCACGGCGAGCGGGAAGGGCGCGAGCGCGAGCACGGGGATGCCGGCGCCGGCCTTCACGAGCAGCGCCAGGCCCGCGCCGATCAGCACGACGGCCAGCGTGCCGCGCAGCACCGGGACGGGCACGCGCACGGACCAGTGGCTGCCCATCCAGACGCCGGGCACCGAGCCCACGAGGATGTTGCCGGCCAGCCCGAAATCGACGTTGCCGGACACGATGTGCGCCGCGGCGGCCGCCCAGAGCAGGATGGCCGCGTGGAAGACATCGGTGCCCACCACGCGGGTCGGCACCAGGCGGAAGAGCAGGATCAGGCCCACGGCGATCAGCGCGCCGCTGCCGGCCGAGGTCACGCCGAGCACGAAGCCCACGAACAGGCCCATCACCACGGCGCCGATCTTGTGGCGTCGCTCCATCGGCACCTCCGCCCGCTCGCGCTCGTGGAAGCGCTTCAGGAATGCTCGCGCGAGGGTGGCCACACCGCACAGCAGCAGCGTTCCGGCGAGCACCGTGATCAGGAGGTTGTCGAAGTTGCCGCCGGCGGCTCGCTCGATCACGTCGAGCACGTAGACGCCGCCGATCGCGGCCGGCACGGAGCCGACCGCCATCCAGGTGGAGAGCGTGAAGTCCACGGTGCGCTGGCGCCAGTGCTTGTAGGCGCCGACCGTCTTGGTAACCGCCCCGTAGGCCAGGTCCGTGCCGACCGCCGTGAGCGGGTTGATGCCGAACACGAGGATCAGCAGCGGGGTCATGAGCGAGCCGCCCCCGATGCCGGTCATGCCGACCAGCACGCCCACGCCCAGCCCGAAGACGACCAGGGCCGGATCCACGGCTAGGACACCATGCCTGCGCCGACGGTCTCGTTGGAGCTCTCGTCGACCAGGATGAAGCTGCCGGTCACGCGGTTCAGCTCGTAGGGGTCGGCGAAGATCGGCTGGCCGAGCCGCAGGCGCACGCGGCCGAGGTCGTTCAGGGCGAGGCCCTCGGGTGCCGGCTCCTCGCCTAGCGTGTGCACGTCGAGCTTGCCCTCGACGGCGTCGATCTTCGCGGGCACCGAGCGCGTGGTGTGCTTGAGGCGGTAGCGGGAGCCGGACACGAGCGGGCGGTCGCCCAGCCAACAGACGGTGGCCTCCAGCTCGCGCAGCGGCTCGGGCGCGTCGTCGAGGGGCACGATCATGTCGCCGCGCGAGACGTCCAGGTGGTCCTCCAGGCGAAGGGTCACCGACAGCGGCGGGAAGGCCTCGTCCAGTTCGCCGTCGGCGGTGTCGATGGCGGCCACCCGCGTGACCTGCCCGCTCGGCAGCACCTGCACCTCGTCGCCCGGCTTTACCACCCCGCCCGCCATCTGCCCGGCGTAGCCGCGGTAGTCGTGGTGCTCGCCGGAGTTCGGCCTGATCACCCATTGCACGGGGAAGCGCAGGTCGTCGAGGTTGCTGTCGCCCGCGACCTGCAGCTCCTCGAGCCATTCCAGCAGCGAGGGCCCGTCGTACCAGGGCATCCGCGCCGAGCGCTCCACGACGTTGTCGCCCTCGAGTGCCGACACGGGGATCACCTCCGCGTCGGGGAGCTCGGCGCGAACGGCGTCGACCGCGGCCTCGTCGAAGCCCACCAGGTCCATCTTGTTCACGCAGATCACCACGTGCGGGATGCGCAGGAGCGAGGCGATCAGGGCGTGGCGGCGCGACTGCTCCACCACGCCGTTGCGGGCGTCCACCAGGATCAGCGCCACGTTGGCCGTGGACGCGCCGGTGACCATGTTGCGCGTGTACTGCTCGTGGCCGGGCGTGTCGGCCAGCACGAACTTGCGCTTCGGCGTCTGGAAGTAGCGGTAGGCCACGTCGATCGTGATGCCCTGCTCGCGCTCGGCGCGCAGGCCGTCGGTGAGCAGCGCCAGGTTCACGTAGCCGTCGCCGCGGCCCAGGCTGACCTCCTCCACGTGCGCCAGCTGGTCCTCCATGATCTGGCCCGTCTCGAACAGAAGGCGGCCGATCAGGGTGGACTTGCCGTCGTCCACGGAGCCGGCGGTGGCTACGCGGATGAGCTCGGTGGCGGGGCTAGAAGTAGCCGTCACGCTTGCGGTCCTCCATGGCGGCCTCGGTGTGGCGGTCGTCCGCGCGGGTCTCGCCGCGCTCCGTGACGCGCGTGGCAGCGATCTCAGCGATCACGTCGTCCAGCGCTACCGCCTCCGAGCGCACGGCGCCGGTGCAGGTCATGTCGCCGACCGTCCGGAAGCGCACCGACTCCTCGAAGACCTGCTCGCCCTCCATCCGCTCGACGAAGTCGGAGGCCGCGTAGAGCATCCCGTCGCGGCTGAAGACCTCGCGGCGGTGGGAGAAGTAGAGCGAGGGCAGCTCGATCTGCTCCTCCGCGATGTACTGCCAGACGTCCAGCTCGGTCCAGTTCGAGAGCGGGAATGCGCGCAGGTGCTCGCCGGGCAGGACGCTGCCGTTCAGGAGGCCCCAGAGCTCGGGCCGCTGGCGCTTGGGGTCCCACTGGCCGAAGTCGTCGCGGAACGAGAGCATGCGCTCCTTCGCGCGGG
>DAIMGB010000254.1:0-3723 GCA_036724195.1 Thermoleophilaceae bacterium | reverse complement strand
CGGCCCGAGCGGGCCCGCGACTTCCGCCTGGACATCCTCGCCACCCGGCTACCGCCCGGCGCAGGCACTTCCACGCGCAGGCGGCGCGCTGTGGCCATCGGCGAGCTCCAGGGTGCCGGCATCGGCGTGATGGCCGTTCCGCGCCGGGGCCGCCTGCGATCCCCCTGTGGGATCGCAGGGTTCGATATCGGTGGGCGCCGGGTGGCGCTCACCGTGCGCGGAGCGGTGAGCACGCTGGACGCGGGTGGCGCCCTGAAGGCGTACGCATGCGGTCCCCCGGTCGCGCTGCCGGCAGGACCGACCGGCCTCGTGGCCGCCGACGGCCCGCTGCGCATCGACCATCTGCGGCTGTCCTCTGCGGCGCCCTCCGGCCTCCCCGCCATGCCTCAGGGCGGCACGGTGCTGCACGCCGGCACGCTGCATCGGGAGAGCGTCAGCGGCGCCGAGGTGCGCGTCGACGGGCCGGCATGGCTCGTGCTCGGCGAGGGCTTCAACCGAGGCTGGGAGGCCACCTGCGACGGGCACGGCCTCGGCGCGCCGGTGGTGATCGACGGCTACGCGAACGGCTGGCGCGTGCCGCGTGACTGCCGTCGCGTGTCCTTCTCCTTCGGGCCGGCCCGTGCCCTGACGTGGATGGGACTTGCGTCCGCCCTGGTCGCACTGGCGCTGCTGATCTACGTGATCATCCGGCGGCCGCCGGCCACCCCGGCGCCGGCCGGCGACTGGCCAGAGTCCGATCCGCCCCGGCGCTGGCCGCTGCGCAAGGCGCTGGCCGTCGGCCTGGCGGCCGCCGTGGTCATCGGGTTCGTGTTCGCCATGCGGGCCGGAGTGGTCGCGGGCCCCGCCGTGGCCTTCGTGCTGTGGAGCGGAGTGAGCGCCCGCCTCGCAGCACTGGCGGCCGCGGCCGCGCTCGCGCTCGGCGTGCCGCTCGCCTACCTGATCGCCCCCGCCAAGAACCACGGCGGCCATGACTTCAACTACCCCATCGACCGCATCGCCGGCCATTGGATCGCGGTCGCGGCCGTGCTGGCGCTGCTCGTGTCGGTGGCCCGCACGCTGGCATCATCGCGGCGATGAACGCGCGCGCCGACCGCTTTCCGCTCATGGACTCGATGCGGGCGATCGCTGCGCTCAGCGTGCTCACGGTGCACATCGCGCTGCCCTCGGGCCTGTTCGATCCCAGGTATGCGGGTGTCCGGTTCTTCGGGCACCTCGACGTGGGCGTCGCCGTCTTCTTCTGCATCTCAGGCTTCCTGCTGTATCGGCCGTTCGTGGTCGCGCGCGTCACCGGTAATGCGCCATCGGCCGGAGCCTACGCGTGGCGCCGGGCGCTGCGAATCATCCCGGCCTACTGGCTGGCGCTGACCGTCACCGCCCTGGTCCTCCACGACCACAGCGTCTTCACGGGTCGCGGCCTGTGGACGTATTACGGGTTCGCGCAGATCTACTCCAACACCACCGCGGTGGGAGGGGTCAGCCAGGCGTGGACGTTGTGCATTGAGGTGACCTTCTACGTCTTTCTGCCTCTGTGGGCATGGTTGATGCGCCGCACGAACGCCAACGAGCTGCTCGGCGTCGGGCTGCTCTTCGTTGTGGGAGTCGCCTGGAAGATCGCGTTCCTCGCCGGGCACGATCCCGTGCCCGCCCAGGCGGCGCTGCGTGCGCTGCCCGCCTACCTCGACCACTTCGCGGTGGGGATGCTGCTCGCCGTGCTCAGCGTTCGCTGGCACGGCTCGCCGCTGCCGCGGGGCATCCGGGTCCTCGACCGCTTCCCGGCGCTGGCGTGGGTGGGCGCGGGCGCCGCGTACGTGCTCCTGTGCGTGGGGATCGGGCTGAGCGGCGCGCTGTTCGAGCCGGTGACCCCCAGGCAGTACCTGCTGCGCCACGAGCTGTTCGCGCTCGTCGGCGCGTTCGTGATCCTCCCCGCGGTGTTCGGCGACCCCGAGCGCGGCTTCCTGCGCCGCCGGGTGTTGGCGAACCGGGTGCTGCTGTGGCTTGGGCTGGTGTCCTACGGCATCTACCTCTGGCACCAGACGATCATCACGCGGCTCGACCAGGCCGGATTCCGTCCGCCGGCCGCCCCGCTGACGTGGGCCGTGGTGGCGCTGGCAGCCTCGGCCGCCGTCGCCGGCGCGAGCTATTACGCGATGGAGCGCCCGCTGCTCTCGCTCAAGCGGCTCGTCGGCGGTCGCGACCGGCCGCTCCGCGAGGCCCTCGTCGAGCCGGCGCCCGCCGCCCCCGCTACGGTGGGTAAGGTCGGCGGAGAGCCGTGACGGCCCGCGAGGCCGCGGCCGCTCCGCCCGCGCTGGCTCCGCCCCCCGGTCATCCGCGCTTCCCGCTCTTCGACGGCCTGCGGGCCATCGCGGCGCTCAGCATCGTGGTGACCCACACCGCCAACCAGTCGGGGTTCAACCAGCAGAGCCGGTTTGGCCCGCTCACGGCGCGCCTGGACGTCGGGGTCACGGTGTTCTTCGTGATCTCCGGCTTCCTGCTCTACCGGCCGTTCGTGGCGTCGCGGCTTGAGGGCCGACCGCGGCCGGCTGTGTGGCGCTACGCGCGCCGGCGGGCGCTGCGCATCCTCCCCGCCTACTGGGTCGCACTGACCGTGCTCGGCGGCATCGGCTGGCTGCACGGCGTACTGGGTGATCACTGGTGGGTGCACTACGGCCTGGTGCAGAACCTCCACACCTCGTGGATCCTCACCGGCCTGGGCGTGGCCTGGAGCCTGTGCATCGAGGCGAGCTTCTACCTCGTGCTGCCGCTCTACGCCCTCGCCGCCGAGCGGTGGCTGCACGGCCGGTCCCACGGCCGCCAGATGCGAGCCGAGCTCATCGTCCTGCCGGCGCTCGGGGCAGCCTCGCTGGTCGCCCGCGCGATCGTCTTCGACCAGGACCCCGGCGCGGCCTTCTCGTTCACGCTTCCCGGCACGTTCCTGTGGTTCGCGGTGGGCATGTCGCTCGCCGTCCTCAGCGCCGGCCTGCATCCGCGCACCGACGACGAGCTGCCTGCACCGCTGCGCTGGGTGGCCAAGGCGCCGTGGCTGGCGTGGGTCGCCGCAGCGGCGGTCCTCGTGTTCACCGCGTGGGGCGCCGGCCTGCCCAGCGGTGCGACCTGGACAGCAGTGCAATGGGGCGAGCAGCACCTGCTCTACGCCACGTTCGCGCTCCTGCTCGTGGTACCCGCGGTCTTCGGTCAGCGCGGGGTCGTCGCGCGCGTGCTGGGCAATCCCGTCGCCGCGTGGCTCGGGCTGGTCTCCTACGGCATCTTCCTCTACCACGTGCCGCTGGTCTCGAGGCTGCTCGACGTGGGCAGCCACGGTGGATTCGTCGTCTACACTGCCGCCGTCGCGGCCGTGGCCACAGGCTGCGCCGCAGCGAGCTACTACATCGTCGAGCGCCCGCTTCTCAAGCTCAAGGAGACCCGCCGTGCCTGAGTCCGAGCGCCTGGGCCTACGTGTCGTTGGACGAACTGGTACTCGCCGTGGGGCGGGCACGACATGTCGCCGTACCACTTCCTCGGTCCGACGCGGGGTCCGCGGCGCTACGAAAAGCGCCACGGCCCGCCGCCGCAAGAACACCTAGCCGGATATGCGGATCGCGCACAGCTAGCCGTCAACCACGAGCGCTTGCAACGGGCCGAGCAGACGTTCGGAACGGCGTGAGCTGGCTGGCAGCTCCACCAGACCGTGCGTCAACGGCTCACCGCGGTTGCGGCGCTCGCGCT
>DAIMGB010000253.1:0-3732 GCA_036724195.1 Thermoleophilaceae bacterium | reverse complement strand
GGGTCCCACTGGCCGAAGTCGTCGCGGAACGAGAGCATGCGCTCCTTCGCGCGGGCGCGCTCCTCGTCGCGGCGCGCGCCGCCGAACGCGGCCTTGAAGCCGTGCTCCTCGATCGCGTCGAGCAGGGTGACGGTCTGGAGCCGGTTGCGCGACGCGCGCGGCCCGGTCTCGTCGGTCACGCGGCCGCTGTCGATCGAGTCCTGCACCGAGGCCACGATCAGCCGCGCGCCCAGGCGCTCCACGGCGCGGTCGCGGAACTCGATCGCCTCGGGGAAGTTGTGGCCCGTGTCCACGTGCATCACTGGGAACGGGAACTTCGCGGGCCAGAAGGCCTTCTCGGCCAGCCTCAGCAGCACCGCGGAGTCCTTGCCGCCGCTGAACAGCAGAACCGCCTTGCCGGGCTCGGCGGCGACCTCGCGCATGACCTGGAGGGCCTCGGCTTCCAGCGCCTGGAGGTGGGTGACTCGCCGGCCGTGCGCGCGGAAGTCGGGGGCCGCCAACGTCATTGCTGGACCACGTGAAGGCCGCACTCGGTCTTGTCCTGGCCGGCCCAGCGGCCCTCGCGGCCGCTGCCCGTCAGGGTGCAGGGAGCGCAGCCGATCGAGGCGTAGCCCTGGTCGTGCAGGGGGTGGTAGGGCAGGTCGTGCTCGTTCAGGTAGGTCCAGACGTCCTTCTCGGTCCACTCCGCGAGCGGGTTGAACTTCATGACGCCGCGGCGCTCGTCGAACTCGACGTGCTCGGTGGCGGCCCGCGTGGGGGCCTGCTCGCGGCGCACTCCGGTGATCCAGGCGGTCACGCCGTCGAGCGCGCGTTCCAGCGCTGCCACCTTG
Source organism: Thermoleophilaceae bacterium (assembly GCA_036724195.1). GTDB lineage: Bacteria > Actinomycetota > Thermoleophilia > Solirubrobacterales > Thermoleophilaceae > DATACN01. Next base: position 2,902 of record DAIMGB010000253.1, on the reverse strand, counting down.
CGCTCGCCGCAGCAGTTCTCGGGGCCGGTCCAGGGCCCGATGGCGTCCTGAACCTCCACCTTCAGGCCGTAGCGCTCCTCGACCTGCTTCCAGACCGCGTAGGTCTCCGGGAACAGCACGCCCGTGTCGATCGTGAACACGCGCGCTTCGGGCTCGATCGACATCAGCATGTCGATCAGGACCGACTCCTCCTTCTGGAACGAGCAGGCGAGGACCAGCTTGGGATGGTGCTCGCGGACGGCCTGCTCGAGAACCTCGTTGGCCGAAGCTACACCGCGCATTCGCCTTCGCCCCGGATTACCTCGAAGGGGACCTTGCGGTTCCAGTCGATGAAGTGGCTCATGTTCTCGAGGCCGAACTCGATCGGCAGGGCCAGCTCGCGCACCTCGTCCTCGAAGCGCTTGGCGCCCACGCGCTCGGCGAAGGCGTTGAACTCCTCGTCACCCTCGCGCTCGGACTCGTACACGCGCAGCCAGCGCTCCACGGCGTCGGGCACGCGCTTGGCCGGCAGGCGCACCTTCAGGCGCGTGCCGTAGATGACCTCGCCGCCCTCGTAGTTGCCGCCGATGTGCGCCACATACGCCGGGATCGTGTGCTCGCCGACCTTGATCGACGCGCCGTAGAAGCCGATGTTCGCGATGTGGTGCTGGCTGCAGCCGTTCGGGCAGCCGGACATCTTGATGTGCACCCGCCTGGTGAGCTCGTCCTCGATCTGCATCTCGTTCACGCGCTCGCGCACTGCCGCGTTCAGGCCCATCGAGCTGGTGATGCCGAGCTTGCAGGAGTCGGTGCCGGGGCAGCTGACCACGTCAACGACCTCGTCGGCGCCGGCCTCGCCGAGGCCGAGCTCGTCGAGCGCGCGCCAGACCTCGTACACGGTCTCGTCGCGCACCCAGCGCAGCACCAGGTTCTGGTGCACCGTGGTGCGGGCGTAGCCGCCCGAGTACTTGCGCATGATCTCGCCGAGCCCGCGGAACTGCTCGGGCGACAGGTCGCCGCGGACCACCTTCACCTGGATCGCGGAGAAGCCCTCTTGGCGCTGGGGCACGACGTTCGAGGACCGGAAGCGGTCGAAGGCGCTGCCGTCGCCATTCGGGCTGGCGTAGCTCGTCGGCACCTCGGGCGCCTTGCCCTTCTCATCGTCGATGAACAGCAGCGGGTCGGGCGTGAAGTCGCGCTCGTCGACCCAGTCGCCCTCGAGCTCCTCCTCGACCTGGCGCTGCAGCTCCTCGATGCCGTACTTGTCCACGAACACCTTGATCCGCGCGCGGGCGCGGTTCTTGCGCAGCCACTCCTGGCGGTCGAAGATCCGCATGACCGCCTCGGTGACCTTCAGGTACTCGCCGTCGTCGGCGGACACGAAGTCGCGCAGCGTCGGCGCCACGCGGGGCATGATCGAGGTCCCGCCGCCCACCCGCATCTCGAAGCCCTTCTCGCCGTCGCGCACGCGCGGGATGAAGGCGACGTCGTGGATGCCGGTGATCGCGCGGTCCTCGTCGGTGGCCGTGAAGGCCGTCTTGACCTTGCGCGGCATCAGCTGGGTGGTCGGGTGGCGCACGAAGTAGCGCACGTACGCGCCGGCGTAGGGGGTGGGGTCGAACAGCTCGCCCTCGCAGACGCCCGCCCACGGGTCGCCGGTCACGTTGCGCATGGTGTTGCCGCAGCCCTCGCGCGAGGACAGCCCGGCGTCGCTGATCTCGCGGATCAGCTTCGCGGCGTCGTCCAGCGGCACGTGGTGGATCTGGATGTTCTGCCGGGTGGTGATGTGCCCCTTCACGAGCGGCGCGTACTTCTCGACCACGTCGGCGAAGGTGTCCATCTGCTCCGGCGTGATCCCGCCGAAGGGGAGCTTCACGCGGATCATCTGCACGTCCGCCTGGCGCTGGCCGTAGACGCCCTGCTTGAGGCGGAAGCCGATGAACTCGGTCTCCTCGGTCTGGCCGTCGAGGAACTTGCGCGATTCGGTGTCGAAATCGTCGAACTCGCGCTCAAGGATCGGGATGATGTGGCCAGGCACGTTCTCGACGACCTCTGGGTTGTCGAGCGAGCCCTTCTTGCCCTGATGCTTCCTGGCTTCGGTGGACACCGGTTCCATTCGAGGCACTCCGCGAGGTCGGGGAGCCGATCAAACTAGCAAAACTTGATCGGGTTTTCGAGATTGTATTCGGCAGGTTCTGCCTCAGCCTCAAGGGGTATCTATTTTCTGCGATGAGGATCGAGGTCGAGTCCGGCGCGCTGAGCGGCGAAGGCTCGGGGCAAACCCAGCTGGCGGGGCGGATCAGGGAGCTGGCGGGCGAGCTGGGCCGAGCGTCGTCCGCATCCTGCAGCGCGGGCGATCCGCAGCTCTCCGGCGCCATCGACGAATGCCTCGCGACCCGACCCGGGCGTGCTGGCCCAGGCGGTGGCCTCCGGGTCACACGAGTTGACCGGCGGCGTCCGCGAGTACTGGCGCGTGGACGCCCTCTGGGCGACCTCAGGGGGCGAGCCGGGCGGCCGCTACGTCGAGGTGCTGGACACCTCCCGCGGCATGTGGCTGGTCGCGCCGCTGAACGGCCAGGTCGAGCTCGTCCAGGTGCGGCCGGCGGAGGTCTTCCGACTGCTGTGCGCGCTGCTCCCGCGCGCGGCTGAGCTGGGCGAGTCGCCGGGCTAGGTGCCCCAGGGCGCGGCGGAGTCCGCGCCGAGGCCCACGGCCTCGTAGAGGGCGGCGCGCCCCCACGGACTGACGGACGCCCCCTCGTCTCGAGGCGGCGGCGCGGTGTCGCGCAGGAACTGCTCGATCGCCGCGGCGATCGCCGCGGCCTCCTCGGGCGATGCGGCGGACTGCCTGACCTCGATGCGAGGGCGGCCCGGCTGCTGCTTGCCGTTTCGGCTCATACGCCGGGTATAGCAAAGGCTGCGCGGC
>DAIMGB010000252.1:0-3757 GCA_036724195.1 Thermoleophilaceae bacterium | reverse complement strand
TGCGCCGGCGACGAGCTACCGCAGCGGCTTCTGGGGGCTCGCGCAGGTCACGCCGCGAGCCGGGCGCGAGGAGTGCCGGCTCGAGCTGAAGGCGGTGCTGGACGACGGCAGCGAGGCGGTCACCGAGCTGGCGCGCATCCCGGCCGCCGCCGATCCGGGCCGGCCCGCCCAGGTCGTGCCCGCGGCCGGGCCGGGCCCGCTCGTGGCGATCTGCATGGCCACCTACGAGCCCCCGGCTGAGTTGTTCAGGCGCCAGATCGACTCGATTCGCGCCCAGAGCCACCGCAACTGGGTGTGCGTGATCAGCGACGACTGCTCGGATCCCGAGCGCTTCGAGGCCTTCCGCGACGAGCTCGGCGACGACCCGCGGTTCGTGGTCTCGCGCTCGCCCAGCCGGCTCGGCTTCTACCGCAATTTCGAGCGCGCGCTCTCGCTCGCTCCTCCCGAGGCCGACTTCGTGGCGATGTCGGACCAGGACGACGTGTGGCACGAGGACAAGCTCGAGACGCTGCTGGGGGCGCTAGGCGGAGCGCAGCTCGTGTACAGCGACGCGCGCGTTGTCGAGCGCGACGGCACTCCGATCGCCGACACCTACTGGGCCCACCGCGACAACAACCACACGAGCCTGACCTCGCTGCTCGCGGCCAACTCGGTGACGGGCGCGGCGTCGCTGTTCCCGCGCGAGCTGCTCGACTACGCCCTGCCCTTCCCGCCCGAGCAGTTCGGGCACTTCCACGACCACTGGGTGGCGGCAACCGCGCTGTCGCTCGGCGAGATCGCCTTCGTCGACCGGCCGCTCTACGACTACGTGCAGCACGACGGGGCCGTGCTGGGCCACGCAGCGGCCAATCGAATGCCGCCGCGGCGCAGCCCGCGGCGCTACCTGAGCCGCGGGGCCCGCGAGCGGGTGCGCGGCTGGCGGCTCGGCTTCTTCGTGGACGGCTGCCGGCTGATGCAGTTCGCGACCATCCTGCGGATGCGCTGCGGGGAGCGGGCCGCGCGGCCCAAGCGCCGCGCGCTCGACCGCTTCGCGCGGGCCGACCGCAGCCCTCTTGCGCTGGCGGGCTTCGCGCTGGGCATCGCCCGCGAGCTGGGCCGGCGGACCGAGACGCTGGGCGCGGAGCTGGGCCTCTTCTTCGCCTTCTTCTGGCGCTGGCTGCTGGTGGCGAGCGACCGCGGCCGCGGACGCTCGCGGATCGACGCGCAGCCACCGGACCGCCTGGTGCAGCGGCCGGGCAGGCGCGGCCCCGAGACGCCGCGCGTGCGCGTGATGGCGGAGAAGATCGCGCCCCTCGCCCTGGCGGTGGCCGACGATGCGCCGGAGCGGGTGAACCTGCTGATCCCGACGATCGACCTGAAGCACTTCTTCGGCGGCTATCTCGGCAAGCTCAACCTGGCCAAGCGGCTCGCCGAGCGCGGCGCCCGCGTGCGCATCGTGACCGTGGACCCCGTCCCGCCGCTGCCCTCGGAATGGAAGCGGGAGATCGAGTCCTACAGCGGCCTCGCGGGGCTGTTCGAGCGGGTCGACGTGGTGTTCGGCAGGGAGGCGACCGGCATCGAGGTGAGCCGCTCCGACCGCTTCGTGGCCAGCACCTGGTGGAGCGCGCAGATCGCCGGCGAGGCCGTGCGCTCGCTCGGGGGAGGGCGCTTCCTCTACCTGATCCAGGAATACGAGCCGTTCACCTTCCCGATGGGCTCATACGCGGCGCTGGCCGACGAGTCCTACCGGCTCCCCCATTTCGCGCTCTTCTCCACCGAGCTGCTGCGCGACTACTTCCGCCGCCGCGGGATCGGCGTGTACGCCGGCGGCACCGAGCAGGGGGACCGCGACTCCGCGGCGTTCCAGAACGCGATCACGGCGGTCGAGCCGCCCACCGCCGCCGAGCTGGCCGCCCGCCAGACCCGCAGGCTGCTCTTTTACGCGCGGCCCGAGGAGCACGCCGCGCGCAACCTCTTCGAGCTTGGGCTGCTCGCGCTGGGAAGGGCCGTCGAGGAGGGCGCCTTCCAGCGCGGCTGGGAGCTGAACGGGATCGGCACGGTGGGCGCGGCCAGCCGGATCGAGCTCGGGGCGGGCACGGCGCTTCACCTGGCCGAGCGCAGCCCACAGGACGCCTACGCGGAGCTGCTGCGCGAGCACGACGTCGGCCTCGCGCTGATGTACACGCCGCATCCGAGCCTGGTTCCGATCGAGATGGCCTCGGCGGGCATGGTCACCGTGACCAACAGCTTCGAGAACAAGACCGCCGCGGCGATGAGCGCGATCTCGGGCAACCTGCTCACCGTCGAGCCGGACCTCCACGGGATCGTGGCGGGGCTCCGCGACGCCGTGGCGCGCGCAGAGGACTTCGAGGGCCGGGCCCGCGACAGCCGTGTGAGCTGGAGCCGCGACTGGGCGCAGTCGTTCGACGACCCGCTGCTGGAGCGCGTCGAGGGCTTCCTGGCGCGATGAGCGGCTAGAGCCGCTCGGCGATGCGGGGCGCCTCGCGGCGGAAGAACCACACCGCCACCACACAGACCACGACGTAGATGGCGCCCGGCGCGAGGAGCTTCAGGCCGTTCCCGGCGACCGCGATCAGCCCCGGCGCGTTCGGGTCGATGATCCAGGACCGGGCCAGCTCGAAAAGGGGCGCGAGCGGGTTGAGCAGCATCACGTTCCGCAGCGTCTGGGGAACCACGTCCAGCGTGTAGAGCACGGGCGTCCCGTAGAACAGCGCCGTCACGACCACCGACCAGATGATTGCCGTGTCCCGAAAGCGCGGGAACAGGGAGGACACGATCATCGAGACCGCAGTCGTGAAGACGAAGAGGATCGCCAGCAGTACAGGCAGCAGCAGCCAGGTCCAGGTCGGGCTCACGCCGAAGGCGAGGATGAAGACGAACACCACGACCAGGTTCAGAGCAAGGTTGTAGAAGCTCGTCAGCACCACCGCCAGCGGGATCACGAGGCGCGGGAACTGTGTCTTGCGCACCACCGACTCCTGGGTGACGATCGAGGTCACCGCCATGCTGGTGGACTCCTGGAAGAACCCGAACAGCACGATGTTGAACAGGAGCAGCACCGGATAGTGGGGCACCTGAGAGCCAAGCCTGAACACCTGCGTGAAGACGGCCAGCAGTACCCCGAACAGCATCAGCGGGCGGGCAAGCGACCACAGGTAGCCCAGCGCCGTGCCGAAATAGGCCTTCCTGAAGTCGGTCGTCGAGATCAGGGTGAGCAGCTCCAGCGAGCGGCGCCAGCCCCCACCGAGGGCCGACGGGCCCGGCACGTCGCGCAATGGAGCCGGCGGATCGCTCACGGCGCCAGCTCCAGCGAGGCCTCGACGTCGGCTTCGACCGACACGATCCCCGACGAGGGAGGCTCCCCATCCACCGTGAACGACATGAGCCGCAGGCCCTGCACGCCTCCCGCGCCGCTCTCCATGCCGTCCCGGCCCACCCAGCAGTCGAGGAAGTAGCGGCCGGGCACGAGGCGGTTCTCGACGCTGGCCCCGAGCCGCATCCGCTGTCCCGCGGCCACACTCGATCCGAGCGGCTGCGAGAAGCGGGTTATCACCACGCCCGTCGCGCTCACGAGGTGCAACACGAACACGGGCGCGCTGAGGTCGCGCATCGCCTCGAAGGTCGCCTCGACGGTGAGCTGCGCTCCCGCGTCGAGCGTCTCCACCTCCGCCTGGGCACGGTCCAGCAGCCGCGCGCGCAGTACCCGCGCGTTCAGGCCCATGAAGCCGCCCGCCGGCGAGCGGTCGAAGTTCAGCTG
>DAIMGB010000251.1:0-3810 GCA_036724195.1 Thermoleophilaceae bacterium | reverse complement strand
ATCACCGGCCGGCCCGCGGCCTGGGCCTCCACCGCGGCGATGCCGAACTCCTCGTTGGCGGTTACGACCAGGGCGCGGCAGCCCGACAGCAGCTGCGCCACGCGCTCGTCGTCCACCCGTCCCACCAGCCGGACGTTGGGCGCGGCCATGCGCTTGAGCCGGCGCGCGTCGGGGCCGTCGCCCACCACGATCAGCGGCCGCCCGAGCCGGTTGAAGGCCTCGACCGCCACGCCGATCCGCTTGTGCGCCATCAGCTCCGACAGCACCAGGTAGTAGTCGCCGGGCTCCCTGGGCGCGAAGCGCCCGGTCTCGACCGGCGGGTAGACCACCGACGACTCGCGCCCGAAGTAGGTCGAGATCCGCCTCTGCGTGGACGTGGAGTTGGCCAGGTAGCGGTCCACGCGCTGGGCGGCGATCCAGTCCCACTGGCGCCAGCGCCGAAACAGCGCGCGCAGGGCCGCGCGGCTGAAGGGGTCTGGGCGCGCGGCCAGCGTCGCGTCGCGGTCGTTCCAGACGTAGCGGAAGGGGTTGTGGCAGTAGCAGAGGTGCAGCGTGCTCTCGTCGCAGATCACCGCGTGCGCCCAGGCGCTCGAGCTGGACACCACCAGGTCGTAGCCGGACAGGTCGAAGGACTCGATCGCGGCGGGGTAGAGCGGCAGGAGCGCGCGGAATGTGCGCGCCGTCGGCCGCAGCCGCTGCAGCGGCGAGGTGTACACGTTGCGGTGCTCAAAGCGGCCGTCCGTGCCGACCGGGTCGTACACCGCCGTGTAGATGTCGGCGTCCGGCCAGAGGTCGCACATCGCCAGGAACACGCGCTCCGCGCCGCGCAGGTCGAGCAGGAAATCGTGGACCAGCGCGATCCGTCGCGTTGCAGTCCCGTCCATCGCATTCAGTCTATGCACGGCGGTCGGTCGGCGTGCCTGAGCTCACAATTGGGCCGCCGGGGCCGATTACCCAGGCGATGCCCCGCCATCACCGCATCCGCCTGCTCGCGGTGGCCGCCGTCCTGGTGATCGCGGGCTCGGTCTGGATCGCCGGAGACAGGCAGCGCAGCGCCGCCGAAACATCCTCGCGCCAGATCACTGCCGCGCAGGACATGCGCGCACTGCTGCTCGGCCGGGCCGCCGACCTGGCCGCCTACGCGAGTACGGGCGACCGGGTTCTACTCGGGCACTACCTGAAGGGCGGCCAGCAGTTCGAGAGCGAGCTCGCGAGGTCGCGCCTGGATAGCGCGGGCCACCCGGTCCGCGAGCACCGTCTGCTGCGCGTGCAGGAGGCCGCCGGCCGGCGCTGGGCGGGGCTGGCCGACACGGTAGCCACCGACATGGTCGCACGCGGCCGCAGGCGCATCCGGCCGGCCGAAGGAGCGCGGCTCGAGGTGGCGCTCGACGCCTTCGAACGAGCCAACGCGAGCTTCCTGGCGGAGCTGGACAAGGAGCGCGCGGACAGCCAGAGTGCCGTAGGCCGCATGACCGTCGGCCTGATCGTCCTGCTGAGTGCCCTCTTCGGGGGCACGGCCTATCTGCTCTTCGATCGCCGCGCGCGGCAGGACGAGAAGCGCCGCGACCGCCACGCCGGCTTCACCGAAGTGATGCAGCTGGCGCGGACCGAGACCGAGGCCTACAGCATCGTCAAGCGCCACCTGGAGCGCATGGTGCCCGGCGGCCAGGCGACCGTGCTGAACCGCAACAACAGCGCCGACCGGCTCGAGCCCGCCACTCCCGTGGCCGACGCGGAGCTGGCCGAGGCGCTCGAGGGCGCCCAGCCCGATTCCTGCATCGCCGTGCGCAGCGGACGCAGTCACCGTGGCGGCGAGAACGAGGAGCTGCTCTCGTGCGAGATCTGCGGGGCCAGGCCCGGCAACTCGACCTGCATGCCGTCGCTGGTCGGAGGCGAGGTGATCGGCTCCGTGCTGGTGGATCACGAGCGCCCCCTCGACGCCCCCGACGTGCAGTACCTCGCCACCACGATCGCGGAGGCCGCGCCGATCATCGCCAACCTGCGCACGCTCGCGGTGGCAGAGCTGCGCGCCGCCACCGACGCGCTCACCGGGCTGCCGAACAACCGCGCGGTGCAGGAGACGGTCAGGCGGATGGCCGCGCAGGCCGGCCGCACCACGTCGCAGCTGGCGGCGATCTTGTTCGACCTCGACCACTTCAAGCAGGTCAACGACGTGAACGGGCACGCGAAGGGCGACGAGGTGCTGGCCGCGGTCGGCGACGCCGTCGCGAGCGCGGTGAGGGCCAGCGACTTCGTCGGGCGCTACGGCGGCGAGGAGTTCCTCGCGCTGCTGCCGGACACCGGGCGCGAGGGCGCCCTGCACGTGGCGCAGAAGCTGCGCTCCGCGATCGCCCAGATCGACGTCCCGGGGGTCTCGCGCAAGGTCACGGCCAGCTTCGGCGTGGCGGTGCTGCCCTTCGACGCGGTCGAGCCCGAGCAGCTCCTGCGGGCGGCCGACCGCGCGCTTTACAGCGCGAAGGGCAACGGCTGCGACAGGGTCGAGGTGGCGCTCGCGAAGCCGAACGGCGGCGACCCCGTCGAGACAGCACTATCCTCCGGCGAGGATGGATGAGCGCGCTCTAACCGAGCGCCTGATCACCTACGACACCGCCACTCTGGAAGGGATGCAGAGCGCGGCCGGCTTCGTGAAGGGCTGGCTCGAGGCGCGCGACGTCGAGGTGACGGGCTCGATGCACAACGGTCGCCCGGTGCTGGCCGCGACCGTAGGGCCCAAGACAGGGCCCACGATCATCCTGCACGGGCACCTCGACGTGGTGCCCGGCCGGGCCGAGCAGTTCGTCCCCCGTATCCAGGGCGACCGCCTGTTCGGCCGCGGCGCCTACGACATGAAGGGCGGCCTGGCGTCGATGATGCTCGCGGTCCAGGAGCTGTCGGAGCAACAGGACGTGCGCGTGCACTTCCTCTGCGTCTGCGACGAGGAGTCCGACGAGGAGGACCAGCGCGGCTCCGACTACCTCGTCGAGCAGGGCTACCTCGGCGACTTCGCCATCACCGGCGAGCCCACCGACCTGCACGTGGGGGTGGAGGCCAAGGGCGTGCTGGCGATGCGGATCGAGGTGGGCGGCACGGCTGCGCACGGCTCAACGCCGTGGGAGGGCGACAACGCGGTTCTGAAGGCGGTGGACGTGTTCCGCCAGATCGAGTCTCTGCCGTTCGCGCGCGAGTCCTCGGACCTGTTCGACCGGCCCTCGATCAACCTTGGCCGCATCCTCGGCGGGGACGCCGTAAACAAGGTGCCCGACATCTGCACGATCGACGTGGACGTGCGCTTCCTCCCGGGGCAGGACTCGCAGGCGATCCTCGATGCCGTGAACGCGCTGCCCGACACGGCGGTGGTCAAGACCTTCCGCCGCTCGCCGGCCATCGTCCAGCGCGAGAACCTCTTCGTACAGGTGCTGGGCAGGGCCATCGAGAGCATCGCGCCCCGCGCCAGGGGCATCTCGGTGGGCCGCGACGGCGCCTCCGACGCGATCTCGTTCATCGACGCGGGCGTGCCCGCAGTGGAGTTCGGTCCCGAAGGTGCCGGCCACCACGGGCCCGAGGAGTGGGTGTCGATCCGCTCGCTCGGGCAGTATCGGGAGGCGCTCGTGGAGTTCGTGCGCCTCTTGCCCGAGGCCCTGGAGGACGAGGGCCGCCACCTGAGAATCGCCTAGCCAATGTTCGAGGACCACACCCGCCCCGGCCTCTGGAAGCGCCTCCTGGTGGGCGCCGTGCTGGTTGTGTTCGCGTCGGCGGGCGCCACCGCGGTCGCGGCCTTCCGCGAGGTCGACCGGGTGGTGAACGCGCTGC
>DAIMGB010000250.1:0-3811 GCA_036724195.1 Thermoleophilaceae bacterium | reverse complement strand
GCGTGGACTCCGGCCGCGTGCGGGTGATCCCCCACGGCGCCTTCGAGCACCTCACGAGCCAGCCCGACGAGCAGCCGCTGCCGCCCGAGCTCGAGGCGGTGGAGGGCCCGGTCGTGCTCTTCTTCGGCACCCTGCGCCCCTACAAGGGCGTCGAGGTGCTGCTGGAGGCGTTCCGCCAGGTCGAGGGCGCGGAGCTGTGGGTGGTGGGCAATCCGCTCGGCACGTCGCCCAAGCACCTGCGCGAGCTGGCGCCGCCGAACGTGCGCTTCGTGACCCGCTACGTGACCGACCCGGAGGCGCCCGCCTTCCTGCGCCGCGCCGACCTGCTGGTGCTGCCGCACCTGAAGGTGGACCAGTCGGGCGTGCTGTTCGCCGGCCTGGCGTTCGGCAAGGCGATGGTGCTCAGCGACGTGGGCGGCTTTGGCGAGCTGGTGCGCGAGCACGGCGCCGGCCGGTTGGTGCCGCCAGGGGACTCCGAGCAGCTCGCGGCGGCGATCAACGCCCTGCTGGCCGACCCGGAGGAGCGCCGGCGCCTCGGCGAGAGCGCGGCCGCGGCCGCCGCGGGCGAGTTCTCCTGGGACCGGATCGCCCGCCTCACGCTCGACTTGTACGAGGATCTGCTGCGATGAAGGCCGTCTTCATGGGCAAGTGCAAGCGCTCCGCCGCGCGCTCGCTCGACTGGCTCGTGGCCCGGGGCTGCGAGGTGGCCGCCGTCGTGGCCGCAAAGCCCGACCGCTTCACGGTGGAGGAGCAGCGGCTGGACCTGGTGGCCGAGCGCCACGGGCTGCCGCTGGTGGAGGACACCGAGCTCTACGACGCGATCGCCGATCCCGCGGGCTCGCCGCTTGACCTCGAAGGCGTGGACCTCGTGCTGTCGGTGCTGTTCTGGAAGCGGATCCGCGAGCCGCTGATCTCGCTGGGCCGGCTCGGCTGCCTGAACTTCCACCCCGCCCCGCTGCCGGACGTGCGCGGGCTCGGCGGCTACAACATGGCCGTGCTCGAGGAGCTCGAGGAGTGGGGCGTGTCATGCCACTTCGTGGACGAGCAGTTCGACACCGGCGACCTGGTGCGGGTGGACCGCTTCCCGATCGACCCGGACACGGCAACCGCGTGGTCGGTTGACCTGGACAGCCAGGAGCGCCTCTACGAGCTGTTCACGAGCGTGCTGAGCAGCGCCCTTGCCGGCGAGGAGCTGCCGCGCTCCCCGCAGGGCGAGGGCCGCTACATCAGCGGCGACGAGATGGACGCCATGCGCCGCATCGGGCCCGGCGACGATGTGGGCCGCAAGCTGCGCGCCTTCTGGTATCCGCCCTGGCCTGGAGCGCTGCTGGAGGTCGAGGGCCACGACCTCACCGTGGTGGACGAACGGCTGCTGGCCGAGCTGGCGACGGTGTACCGCCAGGCTGGTCGCGTGCCCTGAGCGGGGGGTACCCTGAACACATGACCGGGCTCGCCTGCGCGGCCTGCGGCACCGAAAATCCCGCCGGCGCGCGTTTCTGCATGGCCTGTGGGTCCGCACTCGCACGCCGCTGCCCCAACTGCGGGGCCGAGGCGCCTCCGGGCGCCCGCTTCTGCACGAGCTGCGGCAGCGCGCTGGACATGGCCCCCGGCCCGACGCCGAGCCCGGCTCCCGTCGAGGCCGCCCTGCCGGAGGAGCGCCGCCGCGTGACCGTGCTGTTCGCCGATCTGTCCGGCTACACGGCCGTGGCCGAGCGCCTCGACCCCGAGGCCGTGAAGTCGCTCGTGGACCGCGCGCTGCGGAGGCTCGGGCAGGAGGTCGAGCGCTACGGCGGCACCGTGGACAAGTACATCGGCGACAACGTGATGGCGCTGTTCGGCGCGCCGGTCTCGCACGAGGACGACGCCGAGCGCGCGGTGCGCGCCGCGCTCGGCATGCAGGGCGCGATGGACGAGATCAACGAGGGGCTACCGGAGGGGTCGGTATTCGACCTGCGAGTGGGCATCAACACCGGCGAGGTGCTGGCCGGCGCGGTCGGCGACCGCTACACGGTGACCGGCGACACGGTGAACGTGGCGTCGCGGCTTCAGAGCGCGGGCCGGCCGGGCCGCGTGACCGTAGGCGAGCCGACCATGGCGGCCACCAGCGACGCGGTGACCTATGAGCGGCTCGAGCCGCTCGAGCTGAAGGGCAAGTCGGAGCCCGTGCCGGCCTGGGAGGTGGTGGGGCTGAAGTCCGAGCAGGCGCGCGGCCGCTCCATGGCCGCGCACGAGACGCCGCTCGTCGGGCGCGACTACGAGGTGGGCGCGCTCGAGGCGCTCCACGAGCGCGTGGTGAGGGAGCGCCGGCCGCATATGGTCACGCTGCTGGGCGAGGCCGGCGTTGGCAAGTCGCGCCTGCTGCGCGAGTTCGCCCACCGCCTCGAGATCGACGGGGGCCCGACGGTGATCCGCACCGGGCGCTGCCTCCCGTACGGAGCCGGCGTCGTGTATTGGGCGCTCGGCGAGATCCTGCGCGCGGAGTGCGGGATCGTGGACACCGACTCCTCCGACGAGGCCTGGCTGAAGCTGTGCGCCTTCTTCCAACGCATGTCGGGCGACCGCGACGAGCCGCTCGGCCCGGCAGGGCAGCGCAAGGCGGCCCTGATCGGGCGCTCGCTGGGCATCGACGTGCCACCCGAGCTGTCTCGCTTCGACGGCGAGCCCGAGCGCGTGCGCGAGGAGTTCTTCTCGGCCCTGCGCTCCGGGATCGAGGCGCTCGCCAACCAGCACCCGCTGGTGCTTGCGTTCGAGGACGTGCACTGGGCCGACGACGGCATGCTCGACGCGATCGAGCACCTGGCGCAGTGGGTGCGCGCGCCGCTGATGCTGCTCTGCCTCGCGCGCGACGAGCTGCTCGACCGCCGGCCCACCTGGGGCGGCGGGCGGCGGAACGCGACCCAGTTCTTCCTGCCGCCGCTGTCGCCGGACGACACCGGCAGGCTGATGCGGAGCCTGCTGCCCGACGGCGAGGGAGACGTGCTGCCGGCGGTGATCGAGCGTTCCGGCGGCAACCCGCTGTTCGCCGAGGAGATGGCCCGCCGCATCGCCGAGGGCGGCGGTGCGCTCGCCGGCGACCTGCCGGACACGGTTCAGGGCGTGCTGGCCGCGCGGCTCGACGCGCTGGAGCCGTTCGAGCGCCGGGTGGTGCAGCAGGCCGCCGTGGTGGGCCGCACCTTCTGGGAGGGCTCGCTGGCCGGGCTGGCCGCGGCCGAGGGCCAGGACCTCGAGCGCACGCTCAGCGGCCTGCAGGAGAAGGACATCCTGGCGCCGGTCCCCGAGGGGCGGCTGGAGGGCGAGCGCGAGCTGGCCTTCAGGCACGTGCTGATCCGCGACGTGGCATACGGGATGCTGCCAAAGGCCGTCCGCTCGCGGAAGCACTTCGAGGTGGGCGGCTTCATCGAGGAGCGCGCGGGCGACCGCAGCGACGAGGTGGTGCCGCTGCTCGCAGAGCACTACGGCCGCGCCGCCGCGCTCGGTCGCGAGGGCGGCGTGCCGGCTGAGGAGCTCACGGAGATGCTCGAGCGAGCCGTGCACTTCCTCGAGGAGGCCGGCGACTCGGCGGGGCGGCTGTTCTCGAACCGGGAGGCGGCCTCCCACTACCGCCACGGCCGCGAGCTGGCCGAGGACCCCGACGTGCTGGCCCGGATCGAGGAGAAGCTCGGCGACGTGTCGCTGCGGCTGGGCCGCGTGGACGCCGCGGTGGAGGTCTGGGAGCGCTGCCTCGACCACCACCGCGGGCAGGAGGACCTCGAGCGCGTGGCCGACCTGCACCGCAAGATCGGCGCGGCGCTGTCGCACAAGGGCGAGCGCA
>DAIMGB010000249.1:0-3853 GCA_036724195.1 Thermoleophilaceae bacterium | reverse complement strand
CGTCGCTGACCGAGACCGAGGAGCCCTCGCATGACACCCCGCCGCTCGGCGAGGGCGTGCTCGACCGGGTCACGCGCGTCGCGGCCGGCTACACCGGCCAGCGCGCAGGCGAAACGGTCGGCACCCAGGACCTGCTGCGCGCCGTTCTCGAGATCTACGGCGACCTGTTCGAGCACGTGCTCTACATCCGCGGCACCAGCGGCGCCGAGCTGCTCGACCACCTCGGCGACCCGCACCCCGCCCGCTCCGGCGGCTAGCCCGTCTCCACCCGGCGCCTGGCGCTCGAGACCTCCTCGAGCTTGCGCCTGAAGTTCAGGAAGTAGTCCGCCCCCGAGACGATGGTGATCAGCACCATCGCGTAGACCAGCGCCTGCACCCACGCGTCCGTGTAATCGGGTGCGGCGATCAGGGCCAGCACGGCGGCCACCTGCACGATCGTCTTCAGCTTGCCCAGCCCGCTGGCGGGGATCACGACCCCCTGCTGGCCCGCGGCGATGCGCAGCCCGCTGACGGCGAACTCGCGCGCGATGATGACCATCGCCACCCAGGGAGCCAGCTTGTTCAGGCTGACCAGCGAGATCAGCGCGGCGGCGATCATCAGCTTGTCGGCCACCGGGTCCATGACCTTGCCGAAGGTCGTGACCGCCTGGCGCGAGCGGGCGATGTAGCCGTCGAGCCCGTCGGTGAGTGCAGCCAGGGCGAACACGGCAGCCGCCACCGCCGAGCCGCCGGGCACCTCCGCCGTGAGGGCCACGATCAGCACCGGGACGAGCAGAATCCTCACGAGGGTGAGGACGTTCGGGAGGTTCAGCGGGAATATGAGCTAGACGGCCGTTCGCCTGGAGACGCGGCGGCGCCTGGCAAGGTACTCCAGCCCCGCGGTGCTCCCCACCGGCCCCAGCGGGGAGACGGTGGCGGCGAGCAGGGTCCACGGGAAGATCCGGCGGCGACAGCCGTACGCCACCAGCAGGCACAGCAGGATCCAGCCGAAGCCGTGTGTCCAGCCGAGCACTCGCACCGTGCTCTCGCTGCTGCCGGCGATGGCGAACGCGGCCAGCGACGAGAAGATGCACACCTCGACGAGCGAGTAGAGCCTGACGGCGGTGAAGTAGGTCATACCGCCACGGAGCTTAGGAGTGTGAGGCCCGCGGCCTAGCCGCGCAGCTCGGAGCGCAGCTGCGTGCGAGCTACCAGCAGCCCCGCGACCGCCAGCACCAGCAGCAGGCCGATCGCCACCTTCGCCTCGGCGCTGTCGAGGTTGTCGAGGCTGCCGCCCAGGGCCACGTAGCCGAACACCTTCGGCGCGGCCCCCACCAAGGTCCCGATCGCCATCTGGCGGAAGCGGAGGGTGGTGAGCCCGGCGGCGTAGTTCACGGCGCCGGAGGGCACCAGCGGCAGGATGCGGGCCTCCATGATCGCCACCGTGCCGCTGCGCTCCAGGAAGCGCTCGATGCGACGCGCCCGCGCCGGGAGCAGCCGACCCGCGTGCTCCCCCGCCAGGTATCGGCCCACCGCCATCTGAACGAGGGCGGCGCACGTCACGCCCGCCAGCGCCAGCGGCGTGCCGGCGGCGGTGCCGAATAGGAGCCCGGTGGCGCCGGCAAGGAGCGGCCAGGTCACCACGAAGTTGAGCAGCACGAAGGCGGGCACGCAGGCGAGCACGACGAACGGCCCGAGGCTCTCGCCCCAATCCCGGATCTCGTCGGCGGACGGGAACGAACTGGTGGCCACCACGACCGCGAACAGCACCACGAGCAGAGCGCCGAAGGCGGCGATGCGAATCAACACCCGGCGGCGGCCCTCCATCGCCCGAGCCTAGCCCCGAGTTGACCAATTCCTTACTCGCCCCTTCCCGATCCGGAACCTGGCGCCCTCATCCCAACCGCCGCGCGGGCAAAGCACGGCGTGCCGCACTTCAAGCGGTAGGACAGCGCAGGTCCCAGCCGCGCTCTCACCCGGCGCTCACGCCGCTCTCATCTTGGCGCTGTAATGGTGGGTGAACGGCATGCGCCTCCTGATCGTCGAGGACGACGTGAAGCTCGCGGCCCTGCTCCGGCGGGGCCTCGGGAGCGAGGGCGCGGCGGTGGACCTTGCCCGCAACGGCGAGGACGCCCTCTGGATGGCGGCGGCGACCCCGTACGACGCCGTCGTGCTCGACGTGATGCTGCCGGGCATCGACGGCTTCGAGACCTGCCGCCGGCTACGCGACCAGGGCGTGTGGGCGCCGGTGCTGCTGCTGACCGCCCGCGACTCGGTCGAGGACCGCGTCGCGGGCCTCGACGGCGGGGCCGACGACTACCTCACGAAGCCCTTCTCCTTCGCCGAGCTGTCCGCCCGGCTGCGCGCCGTGGTGCGCCGCGGCGGCAAGGAGCGCCCGGCGCTGCTGGCGGCGGGCGGGCTGAGGCTGGACCCGGCGGCTCGGCGGGCCTGGCGCGGCGACAGCGAGATCCAGCTCTCGGCCAAGGAGTTCGCGCTGCTCGAGGTGTTCATGCGCAATCCGGGCGACGTGCTCACCCGGCTCGACCTGCTCGAGCGCGCCTGGGACTTCAGCTACGAGAACCGCTCGAACGTGATCGACGTGTATGTGCGCTACCTGCGTGAGAAGGTCGACCGGCCGTTCGGAGTCGAGACGATCGAGACGGTGCGCGGCGCGGGCTACCGGCTGCGCGAAGACGACGGCGCGGCCGAATGAAGCGCCTGCCGGTGAGGATTCGCCTGACCCTCGCGTTCGCGGCGGTGATGGCAGTGGTGCTCGCCTCCACCGGGCTCTTCGTGTACCTGCGCTTCCAGTCGCAGCTCGACGGCAACCTGAACGCCTCGCTGCGGTCGCGCGGGACGGAGCTGGCCGCACTCGCCGACGACGACGCGGTGCGCCGCCGCGCGGGCGGCACTGAGGGCTTCGCCCAGGTGGTGCGCCGCGACACGGCGGGCGTGCTGATTGGGCCCCGGGTGTTCGCGCAAGCCAGCCGCGAGCCCGTGCTGGTCGAGCGCACGCGTGTCCCGCGCCTCGGCGAGCCCGTGCGCCTGCTGGCGCGGCCGGCGCGCCGGCGCGGCCAGGTGCTGGTGGTGGGCAGCGCGCTCGGGGACCGCGACGACTCGCTCTCGTCGCTGCTCACCGTGCTGGTCACGGGCGGCCTCGCCGCGCTCGCGCTGGCGTCGCTCGCGGGCTACGGCCTGGCAGCGGCCGCGCTCCGGCCGGTCGAGTCGATGCGCCGGCGGGCCACCGAGATCTCCCAGCTGGGAAGCGGGCCGCGGCTGCCGGTGCCCAGCGGGCGCGACGAGCTCGCGCAGCTGGGCCGGACGCTCAACGAAATGCTCGACCGTCTGGAGCAGTCGGCCCAGCGGGAGCGCGGCTTCGTGGCCAACGCGAGCCACGAGCTGCGCACGCCGCTGGCGCTCCTGAAGGGCGAGCTCGAGCTGGCGCTCCAGGAGGGCCGCTCCCCGGAGGAGCTGCGCGCGGCCATCGTCGCGGCCGCGGAGGAGAGCGACCGGCTGGCCCAGCTCGCCGACGACCTGCTGGTGCTGGCCCGCGCCGACCAGGGTCAGCTGCCCGTGCGGGCCGAGCAGCTGGCCGCGGACGAGCTGCTGGCCGGCGTGGCAAGGCGCTTCGCCGGGCGCGCCCGCGAGACAGGCCGCGAGCTGCAGCCGGAGCCGTCACCCGGCACCGGCGTGATGGCCGACCGCCTGCGCGTGGAGCAGGCGCTGAGCAACCTGGTGGACAACGCGCTGCGCTATGGCGACGGCCCCGTGGCGCTCTCGGCCAGGCAGTCCGCGGGTGGAGTGGAGCTGCACGTGAGTGACGCCGGGCCGGGCTTCGCGCCCGGCCTGATCGACAACGCCTTCGAGCGCTTCA
>DAIMGB010000248.1:0-3867 GCA_036724195.1 Thermoleophilaceae bacterium | reverse complement strand
GCGGCTACGACCCTGCGGAAGCGAACCAAGCTCTCGTCCGGCACGAGAGCTTTCTACACCTTCAGGCGGACTTGGTGACCTTCGAAGCCTTCAGGCAGCGCGTGCACACGTACTCGCGGCGAGGGCTGCCGCCCACGTCGATGCGGACCTTCTGCAGGTTCGGGTTGAAGCGCCGCCTCGTTGCCACCATCGAGTGGCTGCGGTTGTTCCCGAACGCAGGGCCCTTCTTGCACACGTAACACACCTTCGACACGGCGGCGCAGGCTAGCAGCCGAGTTGCTCTCCGAAGGCGCGCAGAGCCTCGTCCACCCCGTCCCGGTCCACGTCCAGGTGGGTCACGCAGCGCACTCGCCCAGGACCGGCCGGGCTGATCTCCACGCCCCGATCCCGCATCGCACCGATCAGCGCGCCGGGATCCTCCACCTCGGCGATCACGATGTTCGTCTCCAGCGGCAAGACGTGCAGCCCGCAGTCGCGCAGGCCCTCTGCGAGGACGCGCGCGTTCTCGTGATCCTCGGCCAGGCGCTCGACGTGGTGGTCGAGCGCGTACAGGCAGCCCGCCGCCACGATGCCCGCCTGGCGCAGCGCGCCGCCCATCATCTGCTTGTAGCGCCAGGCCTGGGCGATCAGCTCGCTCGAGGCGCACAGCACCGCGCCCACGGGCGCGCCCAGGCCCTTGCTGAAGTCCAGCCAGGCCGTGTCGAAGCCCGACGCGTAGTCCGCGGCCGGCACGCCGGAGGCCACCACCGCGTTCATCAGCCTGGCCCCGTCGAGGTGAGCGCGCAGGCCGTTGCGGCGCGCGGTCGCCAGCACGTCGCGCACGGTCTGGATCGGCCAGACGCGGCCGCCGCCCATGTTGGTGGTCTGCTCCACCGACACTAGCCGCGAGCAGGGCATGTAGCGATCGACCGGACGCACGGCGGCCTCGAGCTGCTCCGGCGTGAAGATGCCGCCGTCGCCATCGAGCTGGCGCGTCATCGCGCCGGCGTGCACCGCAGGGCCGCCCGCCTCGGCGATGATCGGGTGGGCGGTGCGGTCGAGGATCACCTCGTCGCCGTTGGGCCGCACGTGCAGCCGCAGCGCGATCTGGTTGCACATCGTCCCGCTCGGCAGGAACAGCGCCGCCTCGTGGCCCAGCAGCTCGGCCACGCGGCGCTGCAGCTCGTTCACCGTCGGGTCGAGGAAGCGCTGCTCGTCGCCCACCTCGGCCTCGGCGATCGCCTTGCGCATGCCCGGCGTGGGGCGCGTCTGCGTGTCGCTGTGGAGGTTGACCGTGGGCACCGCGGCCATACTGGCAGGCCCCATGGCCCGCACCCACGCCCAGATGGTGGAGGGACTGTTCCGGCGCCGGAACCTCGGCGTCGCCGAGCTCCCGCGCGACGAGGCGCACCCCAAGATCGAGGTGTTCAGCCGCACGAGCCAGCTACGTGGGCGGCCCTACCACGGGTACGACGAGGTGGAGCAGTGGATCCGCGACATGCTCGACGCGTTCGACGAGTGGACGCTGCACGCGGACGAGTTCGAGGACGTGTCGCCGGACCGGCTGCTCGTGGTTGGCGGCGTGCGCTACCGCCCCCGCGGCAGCGCGGTCACGATGAGCATGCCCTCGGCTTGGATCTTCGACTTCGAGGGCGGGCGCTGCATCCGTCTCGAGACCTTCTCCCAGCGCGTCGAGGAGGCGCGCAAGGCGGCGCGATGACGAGCCGCGAGGAGCTCACCCGGGAGGTGTTCGACAGCTTCAACGAAGGCGACTTCGAGCTGCGTCCGGAGGTCACGCATCCCGACATCGAGATCGTCACTGAGACCACTCGGCTGTCCGGCGAGCCCTACCGCGGCCACGAGGGCGTGCGGCGCTGGATCGCTGAGACGTTCGAGGCCTTCGACGAGTGGAAGCTGGCGATCGACGAGATCGAGGAGCGCGGGCCTGACCGCGTGCTGATCGTTGGAGCGGTCCACCTGCGCGGGCGCGGGAGCGGGGTGACCGTGGACCTCCCGTGCGCCTGGATCTTCGACTACGAGGGCGAGCTCTGCACGCGAATGGAGACGTTCCCCAACCGCGTCGAGGAGGCGCGGCGGGCCACTGAGTCAGCTCCCTAGCCGATAGGTGCGGTGCTCGCGCGATCAGCGATCGCGCTGCGCTCCTCCCAACTGCTGCCGGAGCTCCGCCATGCGGAGCACCGCGCGGGCGGCGTCCTCGCCCTGGTGGCGCTTGCCGCCGCCGGCGCGGGCCAGCGCCTGCTCCATCGTGTCCACGGTGAGCACGCCGAAGGCACACGGCACTCCGGTGGTGAGCTGCACCTCAGAGATGCCACGGGCGGCCTCGGCGCAGACGTAGGCGTAGTGGTCGGTCTCGCCGCGGACCACCGCGCCCAGGCAGGCCACACCGGCGTAGCGGCCCGACTCGGCGCAGTACTTGGCGGCCAGCGGCAGCTCGAAGGCGCCCGGCACGTCGTGCACGTCCACCTCGGCGCCGGCAGCCTCGAAGACCTCCTTCGCGCCCACCACGAGCCGCTCGGCCAGCTCCTCGTAGAAGCGGCCTACGGCCAGCGCGTAGCGGTCAGCGGGAACCGCCTTAGCCACCGGGCTTCCGGGGCGCTGGGCCCTGACCGTACGGGTCGGCCTCGGCCTCGGCCTTCTCGCGGTCGTGCTTGCGCTCCTCGTGCAGCATCTCCTCGTCGAGCGCCAGGCCCTGGTGGTGCAGCAGATGGCCGAGCCGGTCCTTCTTCGCACGCAGGTAGTCGCGGTTGTGCTCGTTGGCGAGGTGCTCGATCGGGATCTGGTCGGTCACGCGCAGGCCGTAGCCCTCCAGGCCCACGATCTTCTTCGGGTTGTTGGTGAGCAGGCGGATCGAGGTCAGCCCCAGGTCCACCAGGATCTGCGCGCCGATGCCGTAGTCGCGCAGGTCCGCGGGCAGGCCCAGCTCGAGGTTGGCGTCCACGGTGTCGCGCCCCTCCTCCTGCAGCTTGTAGGCGCGCAGCTTGTTCAGCAGGCCGATCCCGCGGCCCTCCTGGGCGAGGTAGAGCAGCACCCCCGTGCCCTCCTCCTCGATTCGCAGCAGCGCGTCCTCGAGCTGCTGGCCGCAGTCGCAGCGCAGTGAGTGGAACACGTCGCCGGTGAGGCACTCCGAATGCACTCGTACCAGCACGTCCTGCTCGCCAGACACGTCCCCCTTGACCATCGCCACGTGATGCTTCTCGTCCACCAGCGAGCGGAAGCCGACCACGCTGAAGTCGCCGAACTTGGTGGGCAGCCGCGTCTCCACGACGCGCTCGATCAGCTTGTCGTGGCGGCGCCGGTAGGCGATCAGGTCGGACACGGTGATCATCTTCAGGTCGTGGCGCCGGCAGTACTCGACGAGGTCGGGCACGCGCGCCATAGTGCCGTCGTCGTTCATCACCTCGCAGATCACGCCCGAGGGGTTGAGGCCCGCCAGGCGCGCCAGGTCCACCGCGGCCTCGGTCTGGCCCGTGCGCTCGAGCACCCCGCCCTCCTTGGCCTTCAGGGGGAAGATGTGCCCGGGCTGCACCACGTCGGCGGGCTTCGCCTGCGGGTCGATCGCCACCTGGATGGTGCGCGCGCGGTCGTGTGCGGAGATGCCGGTGCTGATGCCCTCGCGCGCCTCGATGGACACCGTGAACGCGGTTTGGAAGGGCGACTCATTCTTCGCCGCCATCAGGTCGAGGCCCAGCTCGTCGCAGCGGTCGGGGGTCAGCGCCAAGCAGATGAGCCCCCGCCCGTGGGTGGCCATGAAGTTGATCGCCTCGGGCGTGGCGAACTGGGCGGCCAGGGTCAGGTCGCCCTCGTTCTCGCGGTCCTCGGCGTCGCAGACCACGACCATGCGGCCCTCGCGCACGTCCTCGAGCGCCT
>DAIMGB010000247.1:0-3905 GCA_036724195.1 Thermoleophilaceae bacterium | reverse complement strand
GGTCATGCCCTTGTAACAGGACACCACCGCCGTGATCGCGCCGAACATCGTGGTCTTCACCACGGAGCCCCACAGGTCGGTCGTCGAGGCGTTGTTCAGCAGCGTGGCGAAGAACGGCCCGAGCGGTGCGTGGAAGGTGAGCGTGGCCAGCACGCCGCCGAAGATGCCGAAGATCAGCGCGTAGACGTTGAACAGGCCGGTCACGATCATCAGCGCCAGGAAGCGCGGCACGACCAGGTTCTTGATCGGGTCGACGCCCAAAACCTGCAGCGCGTCCAGCTCCTCGCGGATCTTGCGGGCGCCGAGGTCGGCCGTGATTGCCGTGCCGCCGACGCCGGCCAGGATGATCGCGGTGGCGATCGGGGCGAACTCCCTGATCGACGACAGGACGAAGAAGCCGCCAAGCCGGTCGATCGCGCCGAAGATCACCAGGAAGTTGCCCGCCTGCAGGCCGGGGGCGCCGTAGCCGAACGCGATCGTCGTGATCGTGAGCGGCAGCCAGCAGAGGCGCAGCAGGAACATGAACTGCTGGACGAACTCCACCCCGTACGGGAACGGCGGCCTGATGGCCGACGTGATCGTCTTGCCGGTCAGGATCATCATGTCGCCGACCTGTTCCAGCAGTCCCTTGGCTGGCAGGAAGACCCGATCCGCTGCTGCTCTGACCAATTCCCCTTTTCCTCCCTAGAGGGGTCACGAGGACCCCGCAAAGCGCTTCGCGGCCGAAGCCTACGGCATGGCAGGCAGGGGTGCCAAGGGGGAACCGCGCGCGCGGCACCGTGGTATGTTCAGCCCGCTTTGGAGGCGAGGAGACTGGCTTTCGCATGCGCCGTCGCGGCGCTCGCCGTGGGTGGCTGTGCGAGTACCAAGCGCCAGGACGAGAACGAGCCCGCCGGCAACTTCAAGGTGAACATCATCTCGGCGGACTTCCCCGCACAGCAGACGCTCGCCGCGACCTCGCGCCTGGTGATCCGCGTCCGCAACGAGGGCAGCACGACGGTGCCCGACGTCGCGATGACGGTGAACGGCTTCGACAAGCGCAAGAACAACCCCCAGCTCGCCAACCCCGAGCGCTCACAGTTCGTGATCAACGGCAAGCCGCAGACGATCGGCGGCGTGCCGGAGGCAAAGGACGAGGCGCCGAAGGGCTGCGAGACCGTCTACGTGAACACGTGGGCCTGCGGCAAGCTGAAGCCGCACGCGGTGAAGACGTTCGCGTGGAGCGTGACCGCCATCCAGGGCGGTCCGTACAAGATCACCTACCGCGTGGCGGCCGGGCTGGACGGCAAGGCCAAGGTGGTCGCGAGCCCCGGCGCGGTCCTGTCAGGGAGCTTCGCGGGGAACGTGTCGTCGAAGCCGCCGAACGTGAAGGTGGCGAGCAAGGACGGCAAGACCATCATCGTGGTTAAGCCCTAGGCCTGCGCCGGCGCGCTCTGCGAGGCGGCCGCGTCGGGGTTCAGGTCCTCGAGCGTCAGAAGGTGCGCGGGCGCTTCCTCGAGCCGGGTCGAGCTGACCTTCAGCTCGGAGTCGACGTGCACCAGCTCACCGGGCTCGAGCGGGCGCCAGCCGGCGTCCTCGTCCATCTGCTCGCTGGCCACGACCACGGCCGGCTGGGAGGCGAGCGCCGCGGAGCGCACGCGGACGGTGCCCGCCGGGCTTGCCGCGTCGAGGTGACGCGCGCCCCTTGCGCCGCCCCGCTCGCGCTCGAGGATCAGCAGGTCGTGCGTGTCCGGGTAGCGAAGCGCCCAGAGGTCGGTGGCGGTCGCGAGCACGAGGTTCACAGCGTAGAGCGGCAGCTCGCGCGCGATCCAGCCCACCGCCGCCACGATCGCCGCGCCCACGTCTCCCCCGTTCGCATCGGCCTCCTTGGT
Organism: Thermoleophilaceae bacterium; assembly: GCA_036724195.1. Taxonomy (GTDB): domain Bacteria; phylum Actinomycetota; class Thermoleophilia; order Solirubrobacterales; family Thermoleophilaceae; genus DATACN01. The sequence continues at coordinate 2,034 of DAIMGB010000247.1, read as the reverse complement.
GATTAGCGCGAACACGCGCTCGGAGTCGGTCTGGCCCTTCACCAGCGAGCGGTAGTCGCCCAGCTCCTCGTCGAGGCGGTCGAGTCCACCCACGTGGCCGTTGTGGGCGAGGACCCGCCCGTGCTGCTCGAAGGGGTGGGTGTTCTCGAGGCTGAGGCCGCCGGTCGAGGCGTAGCGGACGTGGGCGCTGAAGGTGCACGACTCCTCCTCGCGCGCCTCGCGCGCGAAGGCCTCGTCCTCGTAAGCGGCCGCGGGCCGCTTGGCGACCGTGGGCGTGCCGTCTTCGGCGAAGGTCGCGAGGCCGTACCCGTCCGGGTTTCGCCGGCTCTGCTGCGCGAGCGAGTCAGGCGCCTCGAGCAGCCAGAACGTCGCTCGCATCCGGCGGCTTCCCGCGTGCATCCCGAACAGGCGGCACACGCGGGACAGACTAGGGACGGCGCTCGTAGCCGCGGCACTCGGCCACGGGCAGCCGCGGGTACTTGGGGAAGCTCGGGTCGGTCTTCGAGCGCTCGCACATCGAGAACGTGCTGCCGCGCGTGTTGTGGATCAGCTTCTGGCGCCGGCAGCTGTCGCAGAGCCCGCGCTTCACGCGCCGAGCGGCTTGCGCGTCATGACCGCTCCTCGAGCACCCACACGGCGATACGCCGGTGGGAGGCGCGCTTCTCGTAGATCTCGAAGCCGGGGTACACCTCGAGCGCCTCCTGCCAGATGCGCTCCCGGCGCTCGCCCTCGGCCTCCACCGCGCGGAAGTCCCGCGCGTCGTCGTCCACACTTACCCGCCCTTCCGGGTTGGCGCGCAGGTTGTGGTACCAGGCGGGGTGGTTGCGCTGGCCGTAGTTCGAGGAGATCACGGCCAGCCCGTCGGGGGTGGGAAGCCCGAGCACCGGCACGGTGCGCGGCTCGCCGCTCTTCGCGCCCGTCGTGGTGAGCATCGCCATCGGCAGCCCGGCCAGCAGGCTCGTGAGCGTGAAGCGCTCCCCCGACAGCCGGTAGACCGGCCTGTCCACGTGGTGGAGCACCCGCGCGAAGAACCATGAGCCGGGGCCGCTCGAAGCAAAGCGGCGTATCGCCCTTTGAAGCCCGTTTGCTTGCGAAAAGCGCATTGCCCGGTGAGCCTATCGGCGCTACGCTCGCGAGAGCCATGAGCATCGATGCCAACGTCCCAACCACCAACGAAGAGGCCATCCAGGCCTGGGACGGCCCGCTGTTCGAGCGCTTCAGCCGCTACCGCGAGCTCGTCACGACCGGCCTCGGCAACCACGGCGAGGCGGCACTGGCCCTGTTCCCGCCGCAGGCCGGCCAGCGCGTGCTGGACATCGGCTGTGGCTTCGGCGACACCACCCAGCGGATCGCCGGCATGGTGGGCCCGGAGGGCGAGGCCGTGGGCGTGGACGCGGCGCCGAAGTTCATAGAGGCATCCCGAAAGGAAGCGGCTGACGCCGGGGTGTCGAACGCGCGCTTCGAGACCGTGGACGTGCAGAGCGGCGAGCTCGAAGGTCCCTACGACATGGCCTTCTCGCGCATGGGCGTCATGTTCTTCGCGAACCCGGTCCAGGCGCTGGGCAACATCCGCGGTGCCCTGAAGCCCGGCGGCCGGCTGGTGGCGGTGGTCTGGCGCGACCGGGTGGACAACGACTGGCTCTACCGCGCGCAGACGATCGTCGAGGGGATCGTGAGCCGGCCCGAGGAGTACGACGAGCCGACCTGCGGGCCGGGCCCCTTTTCGATGGCCAACGCCGACACGGTCAGCGGCCAGCTCAAAAGCGCGGGCTTCAGCGACATCGAGCTGCACCGCACGGACCTGCCGATCCTGATCGGCCACGACGTGGACGAGGCGATCGAAGTCGTGATGGCAATCGGCCCGGCCGGCGAGATCCTGCGCCTGCAGGGCGACCGCGCCGCCCACCTGCACGGCCAGGTGCGCTCCGCGCTCGAGGAGGGCCTCGCCGAGTACGCTGGGCCGGACGGCGTCAGCGCGCCCGCCTCGACCTGGATCGTCTCGGCCGTCGCCTAGAGCAGCTCGCGGGGCCCCGC
>DAIMGB010000246.1:0-3968 GCA_036724195.1 Thermoleophilaceae bacterium | reverse complement strand
CGTTGAGGCGCTCGCGCTCCGACAGCAGCGAGTCCAGCTCGGCCTTGCCGAGCACCGAGCGCAGCGTCGTCTGCGCGATCTGCGAGGTGGCCGCCATGACGTTCTCGATCTCGACCACCGACTTGTTCGGGTCGACGACGTGGAAGTAGGTGACGGCCGTGACGCGCGCCGGAACGTTGTCGCGGGTGATGATCTCCTGGGCGGGGACCTCCATCGTGATCGTTCGCAGGCTCACGCGAACGAGCCTGTCCACCGCCGGGATCAGTAGGACGACGCCAGGCCCACGCTGGTCGACCAGGCGGCCCAGGCGGAACACCACGCCGCGCTCGTACTCGCGCAGGACGCGCACCGAGGACGCGGCCAGCAGCAGGCCGAGGAAAACGAGCACAGCGAGCGCGACCAGGACGGCGGTCATCGGGCCAGCTCAGCAGATAGAAAGGAGGGACTTCCGACGGTGGGGGTCATGCGAGCCCCCTTCCCTGAGCGCCGGCCCCGACCGGTCCGACCGGGGCGATTCTCATTGCAGTAATCGCAGTTTAGCTGGGGGCAACGACCGCCGAGCGCAGGCCGTCGAGCGAGTCGTCGGCGAGCGTTCGGTACCAGCGCCTCCCGATCGTCGCGTCGAACGCGCGGCGGCTCAAGACCGCGGGCTCCATCCCGATCTCGACGTCCACGAAGGTGGACTCCTGCGCCTCGGTGAGCAGCCAGTGCGAGTAGAGGCCGCTCGCCTCACAGGTCATGTGGATCTCGCGCAGCTCCTCGAGCTCGTCGATGCGGAAGGTCGTCGTTTTCGTGGAGCCAAACGGGGCCTTCGTCTTCTGCACGAACTCGGCGCCGCGCTCCGCCTTCGCCAGGCCGGTCACCTCGACCACGCCGGCGGCCCACTCGGGGTAGCGGGCGGGATCTCCGACGAAGCTCCACACCGTCTCGACGGACGCCTCGATCAGAGCTTGCCTATGAGCGCTCGCCATGCGCCCATGTTCGCACCGCGAAGCGGAGCGTTCAGGCCGCGGCGCCCAGCACGGTGCGCGCGCCGCGGCGCGGGCTGATCGTGATGGCCCGGCGGCGGGTGCGTTCGAGCTGGTCGGCCGGCTCGATGGTGAAGCGCCGCAGCGCCGCCCGCAGGGCCACCTTCATCTCGATCATCGAGAAGCTCGCGCCCAGGCAGCGGCGGCGGCCGCCGCCGAAGGGGATCCACGTGTAGGTGCCCGGCTGGGTGTCGAGGAAGCGCTCGGGACGGAAGGCGAAGGGATCCTCGTAGACGTCCGCGTCGTGGTGCACCAGCCAGGCGCTCGCCGCCATGATCACGCCGGGCTCGTAGTCCCAGTCGCCGATCGTGACGGGCTTCTTCACCAGCCGCGGCTCGGCCTGGGGCAGCACGGGCCGGCGCCGCAGCGTCTCCTGGATCACGGCGGTGAGGTAGGCGTCGCCGTCGTCCGCGGCCAGCTCGGCCCGCAGCTCGCCCAGCACGCGCGCATCGTGGGCGAGGAAGGTCCAGGCGAAGGCCAGCTCGGAGGCGGTGGTCTCGTGACCGGCCACCAGTGCGGTCACCAGCTCGTCGCGGATCTCCTCGCGCGACATCTCGGTGTCGTCCTCGTGCCGCGCGTCGAGCAGCATCGAGAGGATGTCGTCACCGCGCTCGCCCGACCGGCGTCGTTCCTCGATCTGCTCGTACACCAGCTCGTCGGCCGCCGCTCGGGCGCGGGTCATGTCGGCATAGGGCCCATGGCCGCCGAAGCTGTGCCAGAGGTTCCGGTTGAGTGAAGCGGGCGAGGTGCCGAACTCGAGGATCTCGGTCATCCGGTCTCGCAGCGCCTCCAGCCGCGAGCCGGCCTCCATGCCGAACACCGAGCGCAGGATGATCTCGAGCGTCAGCGCCTGGAAGCGGGGGTGGAGCTCGATCGGCGAGCCGACGGGCCACGACGCCACCTCGCGCTCGGCCAGCTCCTCCATCAGCCCGGTCAGCGCGGCCATCCTGTCGCCGTGGAAGGCGGGCAGCAGCAGCTTGCGCTGCTCGAGGTGGGGCTCCTCGTCGAGCAGGATCACAGAATGGCGGCCCACGATCGGCTCGAGGATGCGCGCGCCCTCGCCGGGGTGCAGCACGTCGGGCGGGGCGGTGAAGATCTGCTTGAGCTGGTCCGGCTCCGAGATCATCACGAACGGCGGCTGCCCCGGGAGGCGGATCGTGAAGCGCTTTCCGTAGCGCGACCGGCAGCGCTCGATGAAGGCCGTGGGGCGGTTCCACCAGCCCATCCCCTGTAGGAGGCTGGGCATCCGCGGCCCTGGTGGCAGCGCCATGGGCCACTACTACCCGTTATCACGCTCGCGCGAGCGTGACATCCGTCACATGCCGGTGTAGAACCGCTGTTCGTGCTGGCGGCGTTCATCGTCTCGCCGGCGTTGAAGAGCGGAAGCACGGCTCAGGTCGCGGAGGCGGCTCGTCATCAGGACAGCTTCCTGCTGGCGGTGCTTCTTTCGCTGGCCGCGGTCACGCTGGTGGTCGGAGTGACGCTCGGCTTCATGCACATGCTGCGTGAGCGCGAGGTCGCGTACGGTCACGTCGGTGGCGCGCTGGCGCTCGTCGGCCTGCTGGCAACGGCAGCCGCCTTCGGCGCGCAGATGACGCTGTGGTCGATGGTCAGGGACGGCGTCCAGCCGGCCGACCTGGCCGCCTGGCACTCCGTGACGCACGCCACGGCGCCGGTCATCACGCTCGGCATCATCGGGTGGCTTCCCGCCGTCGGGTTCGCCACGCTGGCGGCCGGGCTGGTCCGGGCGCACGCGGTGGACATGTGGATGGCGGTGTGCGTGACGCTGGGAGTGCTCGGCATCACGCTCGCGACCCCGCTCACCAGCCTGTTGGTGGGCATCGCGGGCTCGGCGCTGTTCCTCATCGGCAGCGGCTCGATCGGGATGCAGGTCCTGCGCGAGACGGACGCCGAATGGGAGCACACCCCCGAGTACCACGGGGTCAGCCCCGCCTAGCGGGGCAAGAAGGGAGGAGGCAAGCGCGGACGCCCCGGCAGCGGGGCGTCCGCCTATGTCCGGCGCGTGAGGCTCACCTGCAGAACTTTGGCCGCCGGCCGATGTTCTTGGACGATGCTCCGCAGGCTCGCCATCGCCCTCGCCGCCACCGTCGTGCTCGCTCTCCCCTCGGCCGCGCACGCCAACCCGTTCCTTCCGCCGAGCGGCAAGGTCTTCTGGGGCGGCCAGGGCGGCTACACGCGCGGCAAGATCGCGGACTTCGCCACGCAGTCGGGCAAGCACGCCGCGGTCTTCAACTACTTCATCTCCTGGCGCGCGTCGGACTCGGACATGCACTGGCTCGGCTTCCGCCTCGACGACGCCATCGCGCAGAAGGCGCGGCCGCTCCTGTCGGTGAGCCCCAACGGCACCGGCCTGACACCCGGGTCGATCGCGCGGGGCCAGGGCGATCGCTTCCTCGTGGCGCTGAACGGGCTGATCGCGGAGAAGAACACGGTGACCTACGTGCGCCCGATGTCGGAGATGAACAACGGGAACAACTCCTACTCGGCGTACATGCTCAGCGGCCGCTCGAGGGGCGCCGCCTACACCACGCGCCAGTTCAAGAAGGCCTGGCGCCGCACGGCGCTGATCCTCAGGGGCGGCGACGTCGCGGCGATCGACGCCAAGCTCAGGAAGCTCAAGCTGCCAAAGGTGAACGTGGGCGCGGCCGCGTTGCCGAAGGCCCCGGTCGCCCTCGCCTGGGTGCCGCTCACGTTCGGCAACCCGGAGATCGCGAAGAACAACCCGAAGCACTTCTGGCCGGGCAGCGCCTACGTCGACTGGGTCGGCACGACCTGGTACTCACCGTTCAAGGCCACCACGGCGATCGGTCGCTTCTACGGCTACAGGACCTGGCGGCGCAAGCCGTTCATGTTCGCCGAGTGGGGCGTCTGGGGAGCCGAGGATCCCGGCTTCGTGAAGACCTTCTTCGGCTTCCTGAA
>DAIMGB010000245.1:0-3973 GCA_036724195.1 Thermoleophilaceae bacterium | reverse complement strand
TCCATCACGTGCGCCAGCTGCGACTCGATCATGTAGACCATCGAGTTGTGTCCGAGACCGGTGTTCGGGCCCAGCAGCAGGAAGAAGTTCGGGTAGCCGGCGACGGTCAGGCCGAGGTGAGCGCGCGGGCTGCCCTGCCAGAGCTCGTCGAGCGTGCGGCCGTCGCGCCCGCGCACCTGCTTGGCCACCGGCATGTCGGTCACGGCGAAGCCGGTGCCGAACACGATGGCGTCGACCTCGCGCTCCACGCCGTCCTCATCCACGACCGAGTTGCGCTTGACCTCCTTCACGCCCGAGGTCACCAGCTCGACGTTGGGCTCGCCGAGCGCGGGATACCACTTGTTCGACGGCAGGATTCGCTTGCAGCCGATCGTGTAATCGGGCTTGACCTTGGCGAGCAGATCCGGGTCGGAGATCTGGCTTCGCATGTGGCGCTTGGCCATCCGCTCGGCCACGCGCATCAGCTTGGGGTTCTTCACGAAGCCCAGCACAGCCACCTCGCGGCCTGAATAGATGCTGCCGCGCATGAGACGCTGGGCCAGCTTGGAGCGGCTGTAGAGGCGCCGCTCCCAGTCCTTGACCGGCCGGTTGTTGTGCGGGAAGACCCACGGCGGCGTGCGCTGGAACACGTGCAGCTGCTCGACGTCGGGCTGGAGCTCGGGCACGTACTGGATGGCCGAAGCGCCGGTGCCGATCGAGGCCACGCGCTTGCCCTTCGGATCCCAGTCGTGGTCCCAGCGGGCCGAGTGGAAGGTGGCGCCCTCGAAGTCCTCGAGGCCGGGCAGCTCCGGGAGCTTCGGCTCGGCCAGCGGGCCCATGCCGGCCACCAGCACGCGCGCCCGGATCGTGCCCTTGTCGGTCTGGATCTCCCAGAGCTTCTCCTGCTCGTTCCACGCGGCCGTTTCGACCGTGTGGCCGAAGCGCACGTGCGGGCGGAGGCCGAAGTCGTCGGCCACGCGCTGCAGGTAGGCGCGGATCTCGGGCTGCTTGGAGTAGGTCTCGGTCCAGCGCGGGTTGGGCGCGAAGGAGAACGAGTAGAGGTGCGAGGGCACGTCGCAGGCGCAGCCGGGATAGGTGTTGTAGTGCCAGGTGCCGCCCACGTCGTCGGCGCGCTCGAGCACGACGAAGTCGCGCGTGCCCTCCTGCTTGAGCTTGATGGCCATGCCCATGCCGGAGAAGCCGCTGCCGACGATGGCGACGTCGAAGATCCTGTTTTCTGGCTGTTCGGCTGTCATCGCAAGTTACGTACCCGTAACTTACAGCAACGTAACATACCCCTCCGAAGCATGGCGCCGCACACCGACAGCCCAGCCAGGATGAGCGCCGAGCAGCGGCGCGAGCAGCTGCTCGACGCCACCAAGACGATCGTCGATCGCAGCGGGTTCCACGCGGTCTCGATCGAGGCCGTGGCCCGCGAGGCGGGCATCACGCGGCCGGTGGTCTACGGCCACTTCGAGGACCTCTCGGGCCTGCTCGAGGCGCTGGTGGAGCGCGAGAGCGCCCGGGCGCTGGCGCAGCTCGCCCGGGTCCTCCCCACCGACCTCGCCGCCGGCGACCCGCGCGACCAGCTGCTGGGCGGCCTGCGCGGCTACCTGCGCGCGGCCGAGGCGGACCCGGTCACCTGGCGCCTCGTGCTGATGCCGCCCGAGGGCGCCCCCGACGTGCTGCGCGAGCACATCGCCCGCGGCCGCGCCGCCGTGGTGGCACAGCTCGCGGAGGCGGTGCGCCCCGGCCTCGGCCAGGACCGCGCGTCGCCCGATCCCGAGCTCACGGCCATGACGTTCTCTTCGCTCTCCGACGACGCGGCGCGCCTGCTGCTCACCGAGCCCGAGCGCTTCCCGGTGGAGCGCCTGGTCGATCACGCGAGCTGGCTGCTCGAACAGCTGCTGGCGCCCTAGGCGTGCCGGCCGTCGCCACGATCGGCGTATACGGCTTCGACCTCGACTCGTTCCTCGCCGCCTTGCGCGAGGCGAACGTCCGCCAGCTGCTCGACGTGCGCCAGCGCCGTGGCGTGCGGGGTCCCGAGTACGCCTGGGCGAACTCGCAGCGGCTGCAGGGAGCCCTGGCTGACGCGGGGATCGAGTACCGCCACCACAAGGAGCTGGCGCCCACCACCGAGCTGCGCCGGCTGCAGTACGCGGAGGACGCGCGCGCCGGGGTGGGCAAGCGCTCACGGGAGCGCCTGGCCCCGGAGTACGTGGAGCGCTACACGCACGAGATCCTCGACCAGGCGGAGCTGGAGCCGATCGTGCGGGCGCTCCCACGCGACGGACTGGGCGCGCTGCTGTGCGTGGAGCGCGACCCGGAGGCCTGCCACCGCTCGCTAATCGCCGAGCGGCTGCGGTACGACCACGGGCTCAACGTGGAGCACCTGCGGCCCTGAGCGCAGCGTCGGCCTCGGCGGCGATCCGGCCCACGATCTCGCCGGCCGGCTCCTCGCGCGCCAGCCGGTAGGCCTGGCCGGCCCAGAGGTTGAAGCCGCCGGAGTCGCCTCGCTCGCGCGCGGCTGCCCGCAGCGGCGCGGTGGCGTAATGCAGCTGTGGGTAGGCGATCGGCGCGTCGGGGTGCTCGCTCATGAAGCGGTTCAGGATGCCGCGCGCCTGGCGACCGCTGAAGGCGCGCGTCAGGGCAGTTGGCGCGTCGTGCGACAGCGCTTCGCGGTGGGCCGGGTGCGTGCCGGCCTCCGGCGACAGCAGGAACGCGGTGCCCAGCTGCGCAGCCGAGGCCCCCGCCACCAGCACCGCGGCCACCGCCGCGCCGTCACCCAGGCCGCCGGCGGCGATCAGCGGCAGCTCGGTCTCGCCGGACACCGCCCGCAGCAGCGCCAGCACGCCCTGCCGCTCGGCGCCCTCGCGGTCGACGAACGAGGCGCGGTGTCCGCCGGCCTCCACGCCCTGGCAGACGAGCGCGTCGGCGCCCGCCCAGACCGCCACCCGGGCCTCCTCTGGATCGGTCACCGAGACCCACACCTCCGAGCCGGAGTCGCGGAGCGCGGCGATCGTCTCCGCCGGCGGGCAGCCGAAGGTGAACGACACGAGCGGCACGCGCTGCTCGCGCACGAGCGCCAGCTTCTCCTCCCAGCCGTCGTCGTCGTAGCGCGGCTCGCCGGCGTCGGGCCCGAGCGCCTCGACGTAGTCCCTCACGGCCGCCTCGTCGGCCTCGTCGGGACCGGGAACGAACAGGTTCACTCCGAACGGGCCGTCGCCGCGCTCGCGGACGGCGCTGATCTCCTCGGCCACGTCCTCGGCCCTGCGGTAGCCCGCGGCCAGGAAGCCCAGGCCGCCCGCCTCGGACACCGCCAAGCACAGCTCGGGCATCGACGGGCCGCCCGCCAGCGGCGCCTGAACGATGGGATGGGGCAGGCCGTCGAGGATCAAGTCGCTCACGCTGAACCTATCCTCCTGCTGCGGCCCCCGTAGCTCAGTGGACAGAGCGGCTGCCTTCTAAGCAGCGGGTCGGAGGTTCGAGTCCTCCCGGGGGCACTCACCGATGGCTCGTCTGGCACTCGTTGACGCTCCACTGGACTGCTCCGGGGCCGGGCGCGGGGAGGAGCGCGCGCCCGCCGCGCTGCGCGCCGCCGGCCTGGTCGAGCGGCTCGGCGCGCGGGACGCCGGAGAGGCCGCCGCGCGGATCCGCGACACGCGGCGTGACCCCGCCACCGGGGTGGTGGGCGCGGCCGAGGTGCGCCGAGCGTCGAGCGCGATCGACTCGCGGGTGCGCGAGCTGCTGGATGCCGGCGAGCGTCCGCTCGTGGTGGGCGGCGACTGCACGCTGCTGCTCGGCGTCTTCCAGGCGCTGGCCCGCGGGAGCGGCCTCTGGTTCGTCGACGGGCACGCGGACTTCTTCGACGGGGAGAGCTCGACAACGGGCGAGGCGGCCGACATGGACCTGGCGATCCTCACCGGCCACGGCCCGCCCGGGTTGCTCGAGGGCTACGGAGCCCTGCTCGAGCCGGCCGCCGCGGTGCTGCTGG
>DAIMGB010000244.1:0-3992 GCA_036724195.1 Thermoleophilaceae bacterium | reverse complement strand
CCGCGCTGCTCGCGCGAGTCGAGCACCATCCCGACGATGATGCCGGCCACGGTCAAGACGATCGCGATGATCAGCCGGATCACGGCGGTCGAGTCGATCCCATTGACCAGCACCGCGCCGACCCACAGTGCCAGCGGGAACACCAGCGGCAGCCACTTCCACTTGCCGACCGCCGCGAACCCGAAGCCGAGCCCGGCGAAGAAGAACAGCAGATAGGCGATCACACCCATGCCCCATTTCCTACCACTTTCGGGCGCGGCGCGGGGAGGTCGACGAGCGGGGCAGCCAGGACTCGAACCTGGAATCGCCGGTTTTGGAGACCGGTGCCTTAGCCAATTTGGCCACTGCCCCGAGAGCGCAACATCGTAGACGCGCGCGATGCGGGCGGAGGGACTCGAACCCACACGCTCTTGCGAGCACCGGGACCTAAACCCGGCCTGTCTGCCAATTCCAGCACGCCCGCGTGCAGCGCGATTGTAGGTCGGGAGGGAAGCGTCGCGCGCGCACTCCCCCAGGGTTAGACTCCGCGGCCATGGCTGACACGGTTGTTGTTCATCCCAATCGGGAGAAGGCCGAGTCCAAGGCGACCAAGGCCGCCGTGGCGCTGCTGCTGGTGGTGAGCGCGGCGCTGATCCTGATAGTCCTGGTCGGGGGCTGGTCGTCGCAGGCGGGTATGCAGATCGTCGCGGTCGTGTACATCGGCCTCTACCTCCTGATGGCCTACCTGGTCAGCGCGAAGTGGAACCGCGGCGTGCTCCCGGTGGCTGCCGGGATGGCGATCATGTTCGCCGTCGTGGCGCTGGTGGCCGGGCCGGCGTGGCTGGCCGACGACAAGACCGGCTTCGCCGATCCCGGGCTGCTGAACGCGTCGCTGCTCGGGCTGCTCACGCTGATCCTGATCCCCGTGCAGATCATGTTGATCGTGTTCGCGCTGCGGGGCCTGCAGCAGAAGTGGAACACCGAGATCGAGGTTCCGCGCGAGGACGCCGACCGCTACCGCCGCGACGACTACGAAGCCGATCCGCAGACGGCCTGACGCAGCTCGCGCTTAGCATTGGCCTGCGTCGCCCGGGTGGCGGAACGGCAGACGCTGGGCCCTCAAAAGGCCCTGCCCGAAAGGGCGTGTGGGTTCGAATCCCACCCCGGGCATTAGGGAACTCGAGGGAGACGCGATGAACGTACGGGAGGAGATCGAGGGGCTCACCGCCTTCGAGGGGCGCGGGCCCGGTAGCGACGCCGAGCGGCGCGCAGCGGGGCACCTGTCCGACCGCCTCGAGGAGATGGGACGCGAGGTCGAGGTGGAGAGCATCCAGGTGTGGCCGCGCTGGCCGCTCACCTACGCGATTCACGTGGCGCTCGCCATAGCCGGCAGCGTCATCTCGGTCACGGTGCCCGTGGTGGGGGCGCTGCTCGTCCTGATCGCCGTGATCCTGACCTTCCTCGACGCCATCGGAATGGCCATCACCACGCGACGCCTGCTCGGCAGGCGCTCGAGCCAGAACGTGATCTCGCGCGAGGACGGCGACAAGCCCGGCGACCTCTACCTGGTCGCCCACTACGACACCGGTCGCAGCGGGCTCGTCTTCAACGCCAAGCTCCAGGAGCGCCGCGCCGCTCTCAGCGCGCGGCTCAAGCGCAACATCGGCCCGCTGCAGCCGGTCTTCCTGTCGATGGTCGTGGTGCTCATCTGCGCGCTCATCCGGCTGCCGGGCATCGACAACAAGATCCTCACGATCATCCAGTTCGTGTTCACGGTGGTGCTGATCGTTGCGCTGCCGATGCTGCTCGACACCATGCTCGCCAAGCCCGTGCCGGGAGCCAACGACAACGCCTCGGGAGTGGCCACCGCGCTCGCGTTGGTCGAGCGCTTCGGCGGGCGGCTCGAGTACTTCGACGTGCACCTGCTCTTCACCGGATCCCAGGAGGCGCTGTCGCTGGGCATGCGCAGCTTCCTGAAGAAGCGCAAGGGCGACATCGACGTCGCGCGCAGCGTGTTCCTGAACCTGGATGAGGTGGGCCGCGGGACCGTGCGCTTCACCCTCAAGGAGGGCCTGCTGCTGCCGATCGAGTCGCACGAGCAGCTCGTGACCCTCTGCGAGGAGCTGGTCGAGGACCAGGAGCCGGACGACGACGATGACGACGACTCCGATGGAGACGATGACGACGACCGGCCTGTGATCAGGGGCATGGTGGCGCGCACGACAAGCGACGGCTACGCGGCGCGCTCGGCGGGCTTCCCGGCCATCACGATCACCTGCAAGGGCCGGCTCGACTACACGCCGGGCCACCACCAGCGCAGCGATCAGCCGGACCGAATCGACGACGAAGCGCTTCAGAGGGCCTACGAGTTCACGTCCGAGCTGATCGAGCGGCTGGACCAGACGGTCGGGCCCGGCCTCGACTCGCCGGCGGACCAGACCATGCTCAAGGAAGAGAGCTAACCGGCCAGGTCCACGAAGCTGTCGAGCGCCTCCGGGTTCTCGAGTGAATCCCGGTCGGCCGCCTCCTCCGCCGGCGTGCCCTGCAGGATCTTCTTGACCGGCACCTCGAGCTTCTTGCCGCTCAGCGTGCGCGGCACCTCGGCGACCTCGAGGATGCGGTCAGGCACGTGGCGCGGCGAGCAGTGCTCGCGGATGCGCTTCTTGATCTCACCCTTGAGATCGTCATCGAGCTCGGTGTCATCGCCCAGCACCACGAACAGCGACATCTCCTCGTCCACGTCCACCACCAGGCTGTCCTGCACCTCGGAGACGCCCTCCACGGCACTGTAGATCTCGCTGGTGCCCATGCGCACGCCGCCCCGGTTGATGGTCGAGTCGGAGCGGCCGGTGATGATCGCCCCGCCGTGCTCGGTGATCTCGATCCAGTCGCCGTGGCGCCAGATGCCGGGGTAGGTGTCGAAGTAGCTCTCGCGGTAGCGCTCGCCGTCGTCGTCGCCCCAGAAGAAGAGCGGCATCGACGGCATCGGCTTGGTGATCACGAGCTCGCCCACTTCGCCCTCAACCGGATTGCCGTCCTCGTTCCAGGCCTCCACCGGCGCGCCCAGCGCCCGCGCCTGCAGCTCTCCCGCGTAGACGGGCTTGAGCGGGCAGGCGCCCACGAAGGCCGTGCAGAGGTCGGTGCCGCCGCTCGTGGAGAACAGCCAGATGTCCTCCTTCACGTGCTCGTAGACCCACTCGAAGCCCTCCACCGGCAACGGTGAGCCGGTCGAGCCGACGCTCTTCAGGCGGCTCAGGTCGTTGTCGCGCCCGGGCTCGACGTCCGCCTTCATGCAGGCGCCGAGGAAGCCCGCGCTGGTGCCGAAGCACGTGACTCCGGCGTCCTCGACGAAGCCCCACATCCCCTCGGGGTCCGGCTGCCCGTCGTAGAGCACGATGGCCGCGCCTGACAGCAGGCCGCCCACGAGGAAGTTCCACATCATCCAGCCCGTGGTGGTGAACCAGAAGAAGCGGTCGCCCGCCGACAGGTCGCTGTGCAGGCGCGACTTCTTCAGGTGCTCGATCAGGATGCCGCCCTGGCCCTGGACGATCGCCTTCGGCAGGCCGGTGGTGCCGGACGAGTAGAGCACCCAGAGCGGGTGGTCGAACGGCACCTGCTCGAACTCGAGCTCGGCGCCCTCCTCCTCGCCGAGCAGCTCGTCCCAGCCGCTCGGCACGAGCACCGTGTGCTCGAGCGACGGGATCTCCTCCTCGAGCTTCGCGATGGCATCGCGCTTGTCGAAGTCCTTGCCCCCGTAGCGGTACTCCTCGATCGCCAGCAGCACCTTCGGCTCGATCTGCTTGAAGCGGTCCACCACCGTCGGCGTGCCGAACTCGGGCGCGGCGCTCGACCAGATCGCGCCGATGCTCGCCGTGGCGAGGAACGCGACCACCGTCTCCGGCACGTTCGGCATGTAGGCCACCACGCGGTCGCCCTTCTCCACACCGAGGCGCCTGAGACCCGCCGCGCAGCGCGCCACCTGGTCGCGCAGCTCGTCCCAGCTCGTCTCGCCG
>DAIMGB010000243.1:369-3994 GCA_036724195.1 Thermoleophilaceae bacterium | reverse complement strand
GCGCCAACGATCGCGCCATCATCACCGGCAACGTGCTCGAGGACGAGAAGGTGCTGGGCACGGTGCACGTGGCGTTCGGCGCGTCGGCCGGGTTCGGGGGCGTGGTCAAGGTGCCCGTGCACATCGACTGCGTGGTGCTGAAGCCGGAGCTGTCGTTGGACGGCGAGCCGCTCGTGAGCGGCGGCCGGCTGCTGGTCTGATGACCGGCTAGCGCGGGCGCAGCGTGCGGCGCAGCAGGCGCGCCAGCGGCAGCGCCCCCTCGCGCAGGGCGCGCGGCTTGTCGGCGTCGCGGCCGTAGAGCAGCTGGACCGCCGAGCGCACGGCCGCGCCCAGCGTTTCGTCGTAGGGGTGCCACCAGAAGTCGCGCGTTACCGACGGCTCCCAGGTCACGAGCTTCACGTTCAGGCACTCGTAGAAGCCGAAGCGCGAGTGCGCGCGGCCCAGCCCCGACTCCTTGACGCCGCCCCACGCGCACGAGCACGCGCCATGCGAGTACATGTGGTCGTTCAGCCAGACCATCCCCGCCTCCAGCCGGCGCGCCATCCGCTCGCCGCGGTCGCGGTCGAGGGTCCAGATCGAGGCGCCCAGGCCGAAGCGCGAGTCGTTGGCCAGGCGGATGGCCTCCTCCTCGTCCTCCACCTCCACGATCGGCACCACCGGGCCGAACACCTCCTCCTGCATGATGCGCATGTCGTGCGTCACGCCCGTGAGCACGGCCGGCGCGTAGAAGTCGGCGGCCTCGTAGCCGGGCACCGCTGCCGGCCCGCCGCAGTGCAGCGTGGCGCCGGCCTCCACCGCGTCGTCCACCAGCTCGCAGACGGTCTGGAACTGGTCGCGCGACACCATCGGGCCGATCTCGGTGTCCCAGTCGAGTGGGTCGCCGAGGGTGAGCGCGCGGGCGCCCTTCACGACCCCTTTCACGAAGCGCTCCGCCAGCTCGCGGGCCACGTACACGCGCTCGATGCCCGAGCAGGTCTGGCCGGCGTTCGCAAAGCCGCCCCAGACGCAGCCCGAGACGGCGTTGGCCAGCTGCGCGTCGTGGCAGACGATCATCGGGTCCTTTCCGCCCAGCTCGAGCACGGCGCCCTTCAGGCGCTCGGCGCACGCGGTGCCCACGCCGCGGCCGGTGTCCACCGAGCCCGTGAAGAAGATCTTGGCCGCGCTGGACTCCACCAGCGCGGCGCCCACCTCGGCGCCGCCGTGGACCGCCCGCACGAGCCCCTGCGGCACGCCGGCGCGCTCGAACACGTCCTGGATGCGCTGCCCGATCAGCGGCGTCAGCTCCGCGGGCTTCAGCACCACCCCGTTGCCGCACATCAGGGCGATCGCCACCTCGCCGAAGGGGATCGACCAGGGGTAGTTCCAGGGCGCGATCACGCCCACCACGCCGAGTGGCTCGAAGGTGTGCCGCGCGCGCTTGCGCCCGAGGAAGGCGGGCAGGGGGACGCGCTCGGCGCCGAGGATCGAGGGTCCCTCCTTGGCGATCCAGCGCAGCGAGTCCACCGTGGGCAGCAGCTCCATCGTGTACGCCTCGGTGCGCGGCTTGCCCTGCTCGCGGCTGAGCAGCTCGCTCAGCTCGTCGAGGCGGTCGAGCACCACCTGCGCCGCGCGGCCCATGTAGCGGGCGCGGTCGGCCAGCGGCAGCGCCGCCCAGAACGGCTGGACCCCAGCGATGTCGTCCACCAGCGCCTGAACCGCGCCGGGGTCGGTGGCGGGCACGGAGCCCAGCCGCCGGCCGTCAAGCGGGCTGAAGGACTCGAGCTGGCGCGCAGCGGCGGTGGCCTCCATCGCCGCGATTGTGAACTAGGCGGCGCTGCGGCCGCGAGCCGAGAGCGACGCGCCCGCGGCGGTGAGCAGCTTGACCACGTCAGGCGCCTCGCCCACGACGACCGGAGGCCCGTCGCCGGCGTCCACCAGCCCGACGACCTTCTCGACGCCGTCGATCGGCGCCGTGGCCACGAGCACGAGCCGTTCGCGCGGGTCGTAGAACGTGAAGCGCTTCGCGCCCTCGGCGAGGGCGGGGCGGTGCCGCTCGAGGAAGGCGCGCACCCGCAGCGCATCGCTGGGGCGAGCCAGGCGCAGCTTCACTCTCAACCCACCTGCGTCGTGGGTGGTGGCCAGTAGCGAGCCGGTGTCCATGCCTCCGAGGGTGGCAGGCTGGCCGGACCCAGGCCGGCCAATTAACCCCTGCGCAACCTTCTTATCCGCTCCAAGCGCTCTTTCAGTGCAGATTCCTCGCCGTGGGAGCTCAGATCGAGAAACTTTTCGCCCACAGCCTCCGAAGGCATCATCTCCTGGGGAGCGACGCCCTCCTCGCGATCGTGCGGATAGTCATAACCTTCCCCGCGGCCGAGCTGCTTCGCGCCGGGGTAGTGGGCGTCCTGCAGGTAGGGCGGGGGCACCGGTGTTCCGTGCTCGCGGACCCAGCTCCGCGCCCGGCCGATCGCGCTGGTGGCGGCGTTCGACTTCGGCGCGAGCGACAGGTAGATCGCCGCCTGCGAGAGGTTGAGCGCGCACTCGGGCATGCCCACGTGCTCGACCGCGTGGGCTGCCGCCACCGCCACCTCGAGCGCGCGCGGATCGGCGTTGCCGATGTCCTCGCTGGCGAGGATCACCATGCGCCGCGCGATGAAGCGGGGGTCCTCGCCGCCCTCGATCATCGCGGCCAGGTAGAGCAGCGAGGCGTCGGGGTCCGAGCCGCGCGTGGCCTTGATCCAGGCCGAGGTCAGGTCGTAGTGGCGGTCGCCGCCCTTGTCGTAGAGCACGGCGCGACGCTGCAGGGCGTCCTCCGCATGACGAACTGTCACCGGCCGATCGCCGACGGTCTCACAGGCCAGCTCGAGCGCCGCCAGCGCCGTGCGGGCGTCGCCGCCGGAGCGCGCCGCCAGGAACTCGAGCGCGTCGTCCTTGACCGGCGGCGGCTCGGCGATGCCGCGCTCGTCGCCGAGCGCGCGGCGCAGCAGCGCCAGCACCTGCTCCTCCTCGAGCGAGCGCAGCTCGTAGACCTGGCTCCGTGAGAGCAGGGCGGAGTTCACCTCGAAGTAGGGGTTCTCGGTCGTGGCGCCCACCAGGGTCACGAGGCCCTCCTCGACCGCCGGCAGCAGGGTGTCCTGCTGGGCCTTGTTGAAGCGGTGGATCTCGTCGAGGAAGAAGATCGTGGGCTCGCCGCTGGTGGTGCGCCGGTGCTCGGCGCGCTCGATCACGTCGCGCACCTCCTGGCGCCCGGCGTTCACGGCGGAGGCCTCCTCGAAGGCGGCGCGCGCGTTCACGGCCAGCAGCCGCGCCAGCGTGGTCTTGCCCGTGCCCGGCGGCCCGTAGAGGATCATCGAGTGCGGCCGGCCCTCCTCGAGCGCGGTGCGCAGCGCGGAGCCGCGCTCCAGCAGGTGGTCCTGCCCGACGAACTCGCCCAGCGACGCCGGGCGCATGCGCGCGGCCAGCGGCTGGTCGGTGCCGGGCACCTTCGTGCGACCGCGCGGGCCGTCCTCCAGGTCGAAAAGCCGCTCCATGACTCGATTCTGGCAGCGGCGGTGGTCAGCGACGCGTTGCGCCCGAGCGAGCCCCGACATCAGCTCGGCGGCGGCCCGGTCGCTCATGCCCTGGTGGAGATGGACTTCGCGTCAGCCGA
>DAIMGB010000243.1:0-359 GCA_036724195.1 Thermoleophilaceae bacterium | reverse complement strand
CGGCGGTGGTCAGCGACCGGCGGCGACGGAGCGCACGAGCTCCGTCATCAGGTCCGCGGCGGCGCGATCGCCGAGGCCCTCGCGGCTCAGGCGGCGCCAGGTCCAGAAGTCCAGCGCGAGTGCCACGGCCGCCCGGAGCGCCTTGCGCGGCCTCCCGCGAGGGCTGAAGCGGGCGGCCAGCTCGTCGGCGAGCCCATCCAGGGCCACGTCCATGGTCTCGCGCAGGCGCCGGTCCAAAGCCTCCACCACTCCGCGGTCGCGCTGGATGGAAGCGGGCGGCCTGGAGGCGGCCGGCCCGAATGTGGCGGAGCTCCAGGCCCGCTACGGGGTGGAGATGGACTTCGCGTCAGCCGAGCGGC
>DAIMGB010000242.1:0-3997 GCA_036724195.1 Thermoleophilaceae bacterium | reverse complement strand
TGGCAAAGCTGAAGTGCGACGAATCCGCCCGCGCCGTCGGGAACGTCAAGTGAGGCGGCTCGTCTCGATCGCCGTGGTCGCCGCCGCACTCGTGGCCGCCCTCCTGCTGGCGGGCGCCTCGAACCCCACCAAGTCCAAGGCCACCTACAAGATCATCTTCGACAACGCCTTCGGCCTGGCCCAGGGCGGTGACTTCCGCGTGGGCGGCGTGAAGGCCGGCAAGACCACTGCCTTCTCGGTCACGAAGAAGAAGGGCCAGACGCCGAAGGCCGTCGTGACCGCGCAGATCTCCCTGCCGGGCTTCGACGACTTCCGCTCGGACGCCAGCTGCGAGATCAAGCCGCAGTCGCTGATCGGCGAGTACTACGTGGACTGCCAGCCGGGCAACTCCGGGAAGAAGCTGGCCACGGACGGCTCGGGCACCGTGCCGGTCGAGCACACCTCCTCGACCGTGCCGGTCGACCTGGTGAACAACATCCTGCGCAAGCCCTACCGCGAGCGCTTCCGCCTGATCCTCAGCGAGCTGGGCACCGGCCTCGCCGGCCGCCCGGCCGACCTCAACGCCGTCGTCCGCCGGGCGGCCCCGGGCCTGCGCGAGACCTCCAAGGTGCTGCGCATCCTCGGCGACCAGAACCGCACCATCGAGCACTTCATCAGCGACTCCGACACGGTGGTCGCCCAGCTCGAGCGCAACAAGCGCGACGTTGTCCGCTGGGCCAAGACGGCCGGCCGCACGGCGGAGATCTCCGCCAGCCGCAAGGCGGAGCTCCAGGCGGGCTTCCACAAGCTCCCGACCTTCCTCGGCGAGCTCAAGCCCACCATGGCGAGGCTCGGCGAGCTCACCGACCAGCAGCGCCCGGCACTCGCGGACCTCCAGCGCGCCGCTCCGGACCTGAACACCTTCCTCACCCGCCTCGGCCCGTTCGCGGAGGCCGCGCGGCCGGCCCTGCGCTCGCTGGGCAAGGCATCGGTCAAGGGCACCGCGGCGATCCGGGAGAGCAACCCCGAGCTCGACGTGCTGCGCCAGCTGTCGGCGAACGCCGGGCCCACCTTCAAGCCGCTGCGCCAGTTCCTGCAGACCATGGACCAGCGAAAGCGCGCGATCGAGAACGACCCACGCGCCGTGAAGGGCGCACCCCCCGCGCCCGATCCCACGCACATCTCCGGCAGCGGCGGGTTCACCGGCCTGGAGCTCCTCTGGAACTACTTCTTCTGGCAGAGCCTCGACCTGAACGGCTACGACCAGTACAGCCACATCCTGCGCACCTCGATCACCGCCACGGACTGCAGCCCGCTGACCAACAAGGAGGACCCGAACAGCGCCCACTTCAAGAAGTGCAGCCAGTGGCTCGGCCCGAACCTGCCCGGCATCACCACGCCGGACTTCACCGACAATGGCTCGATGTCGAAGCTCGCAACCGAGGCCAACACACCCGCGAAGAAGGTGGGCGAGCGGCGTAGCGCGGGCCAGCCCGACGCCGCCCCGCTGCCCGGCCAGCGCGACATCTCCAAGCCGCAGGTCACCACGCCCCCGGCCGTCAAGCAGCTGCTCGACGGGCTCCCGAAGGCCCAGCGCGAGCAGGCGCAGCAGCGCCTCAACACCCAGACCCCGCCGGCCTCCGGGGCCAGCGACACCCAGCTCCTCGACTTCCTGCTCGGCCCATGAGGGGACGCCAGGGAACAGCCTCGCTCGTCGCAAGCCCCGTGCTGGTGGGAGCGGTCACGGTGCTGATCGCGATCATCGCCGTGTTCATCTCCTACAACGCGAACAAGGGCCTGCCGTTCGTGCCCACGTACGACCTGAAGGCCCAGCTGCCCTCGGGCGCCAAGCTCGTGAAGGGCAACGAGGTGCGCACGGGCGGCTTCCGCGTCGGCGTGGTGGAGAACATCACGCCGAAGTCCGTCACCATCGGCGGCAAGACCCAAACGATCGCGGTGGTGAGCATGAAGCTCGACAAGACGGTCGAGCCGCTCGCCAAGGACTCCACGGTCCGGGTGCGGCCGCGCTCGGCGCTCGGGCTCAAGTACGTCGAGCTGACCCCTGGCAGGTCGAAGCAGACCTACACCTCCGGCGACACCGTGCCGCTGAAGTTCGCCAGCCAGCCGCTCGACTTCGAGGACTTCTACGGGATCTTCGACCGCGGCACCCGCCCGAAGGTGCGCGCGGCCACGCAGGGGTTCGGCGACGCGTTCGCGGGCCGCGGGCAGAACATCAACTCGGCGATCGAGTCGCTGAACCCGTTCTTCCGCCACCTCACGCCGGTGATGACGACGTTGGCGAAGCGCGACACGCACCTGGAGGAGTTCTTCAAGCAGCTCGGCCGGGCGTCGGCGCAGACCGCGCCGGTGGCTCGCACCCAGGCGGTGCTGTTCACGAACATGGCGGACACGTTTGCGGCGATCTCGTCGGATCCGCAGGCCCTTCAGGACACGATCGTGAAGTCCCCGCCCACCGAGGACGTGTCGATCCACTCCTTCCGCGTGCAGCGGCCCTTCCTGGTGGACTTCACCGACCTCTCACACCGGCTGGCACAACCGACGGCCGGTAACGAGGGGACGCCTGCTGCACCGGAGCTCGCGCGGTCGCTGCCGGCCATCAACTCCGCGCTGAAGGTGGGCACGCCCGTATTGCCCCGCACGGTCAAGCTCAACCAGCGCTTCGGCGACGTGTTCCACCAGCTCGACAAGCTGATGCAGAACCCGAACACGCTGCTCACGCTCAAGGACCTGCGCACGACGCTTTCGGTCACCCGCCCGGCGGCCGAGTTCATCGCGCCGTACCAGACGGTCTGCAACTACCCCATCTACTTCCTGCTGGGCCTCGGCGACCACCAGTCGCTCGTCTCGCCGGACAAGTCCGGCACCGTGCAGAACCAGGGCCTAAAGTTCGTGAACCAGCAGCAGCCCAACAACTACGGCACGCTCAACTCCTCACGCAACGTGGACGTGCCCGCGCCCATGAAGGCGCGCGGCGCGAAGGACGCGACCGGCGAGCTGCACCGCGTGCAGGCGCCGCTCTACACGCCCGCGATCGACGCCCAGGGCAACGCTGACTGCCAGCGCGGCCAGGAGGGCTACCCGAACGGCCCGCTCGCCACCGGCGCCCGCTACGGCCGGGGCAACCTGCCCGACGGCACGGCCTCCGGCGGCAACGCCCCGAACACGGACGACAACTACCCGATCCTCTCGGGCGGCACGTTCGCGACCCGCCGTCTCGGCATCAAGAACCTGAAGGACGTGCCCTAGCGATGAGCAAGTTCCGCGCAGGAGTCCTCGCTCTGGCCGTGATCGCGCTGTTCGGGTACTTCGGCTTCACGAAGGCGAACCCGTTCTCGCACCCCTACGAGCTGAACGCCGTCTTCAACAACGTGAACAACCTGAAGCCGAACTCGCCGGTCCGCATAGCCGGCGTCGAGATCGGCAAGGTCAAGAAGGTCGAGCCGATCACCTCCGGCGAGGGCGCCGCGCACGTGACCATGGTCCTCAAGGACAAGGCGCTGCCGATCCACAGCGACGCCCAGGCCCACGTACGCTCGCGGATCTTCCTCGAGGGCAACTTCTTCGTGGACATCCAGCCGGGCTCGCCCTCCGCGCCGATCATGAAGGACGGCTCCACGATCCCGATCCAGCACACCTCCGCGCCGGTGCAGCTGGGCCAGCTGCTGTCCGCGCTCCAGAACGACACACGAAGTGACCTGCAGACCTTCCTGAAGGAGTACTCGAAGGGGCTCTCCGGCAAGGGTGCCGCCGGCTTCAACCAGTCGATCAAGTACTGGGAGAGCGCCTACAAGAACTCGTCGCTCGCCAACGACGCCACGCTCGGCGTGGATCCAACCAGGGACATCCAGCGCGTGCTCAAGGGCCAGGCGCGCACCTTCCGCGCGCTGAACGCCGAGCCGGACAAGCTGAAGAGCCTGGTCACGGACTTCAACACCACGGCCGGCGCCTTCGCGCGCCAGGACGTGGCGCTCGAGGCGTCGATCCCGGCCCTGCGCGA
>DAIMGB010000241.1:3269-4009 GCA_036724195.1 Thermoleophilaceae bacterium | reverse complement strand
GCCCAGCCTCGACCAGCCGGGCGTGCTCGGCGGCCGAGGCGTCGAGGCCGGCTCGGTACGCGTCGGCCACGCCGGCCTGCTCGAGCTCGTCGGGCACGCCGGCGCCCAGGTCGGGTCCGAGCGTCTGCCACTGGACGGTGAGCATGCGGTGGCGTTGCAGGTCCCGGAAGGCGCCGTAGTCGGACACCACCTCGAAGCGGTAGCGCAGCGCTTCGAAGCCGCGGCCGGGACGGTGGCGGCGGTTGGCCCGCTCTCCGACCAGCTCCGCAAGCATCGTCTGGCGCTCGTCGGGCGGCAGCGCCCCCAGCGCGGCGCGCGCCTCCTCCCCGCCTGACGCAGAGGCCTCGAACAGCAGCGCCGCCAGCAGGTCGTCCTCCGAGCCCTCCACCGAGAGCAGCGTTACCTCGGGGCCGCCCTGGCCGGCGCGCCGGGCGCGATCGAGCCCAAGCCGCGATGCCCAGCGCTCGCCCGCCTCGCGCCGCCGCTCGAGGTAGGAGATCCACTCGCCGCCGCGCTCGGGGCGGTCGAGGCGCGCCACGAAGCTGGGCATCACGGCCTTCAGCTCGCGCAGGATCATGTCCGCGTAGTCGCGTGCCTCCGGAAGCGGGGAGGCGTAGAGGCGCAGCAGCAGCTGCTCGTAGGCCTGGCCGCTGGCGAAGATGCCCATGTGCGACAGCGACGCGGCGGGCAGCAGCCCGCGCAGCAGGTCGAGCGCCTTGGCCCGGGTCGCCGACTTCCAC
>DAIMGB010000241.1:0-3259 GCA_036724195.1 Thermoleophilaceae bacterium | reverse complement strand
CGCCTTGGCCGCACGCATATGCACGGCCTCCGGCTCGTCGCCGCGCGGGAAGCGCTCGGCCGCCCACCCGATCACGCGCGGCAGGCTCTCGGCGTAGGTGTCGAACAGCAGGTCCATCGCGCGCTCGTAGTCGGGCCCGAGCGAGGGGTGGCGCCAGTAGCGGTAGCCGCCCTCGGGCAACGGGGCGTCGTAGGGGATGTAGCGCGTGGACTGCTCCAGGTAGGCGGCCAGGCGCCCGCGCTGCAGCACCTTCGTCATCACGTTCGAGACCCACTCGCAGGCCACGTGGGCACCGCCCAGTTGAGCCACCGAGTCGTCTCCGTACCCCAGGAAGATGCGCTCGTAGAGCTTGCGCGCGCGCTCGCCCTCGGCGCCGTCGAAGGCCGCGGCGGGGGCTGAATCGGCGTCGGCCGCGAACTCGTCGAGGTAGAGCCGCCGCAGCGTGCCCTGGTAGCGCGAGTAGCGCGCGAACAGGGCTCCCTTGACTGTCTCCGGCAGGTTCACGAGCGCGAACACGGGCCTGTCGAGGTTCGTGAAGTGGGGCTCGAGGAGGGCTGTCTCCTCGGGGCTGAAGCTCTCTACCGGGTACTCCATCGCGGGTCGGCCAGCGTACAACGGGACTCGGTCAGGCCAGCCGGCGGTCGAGCACGCGCTCCAGCTTCGACTCGCCCTCGTCCCCCTCGGGCACCGCCTTCTCGATGCGCAGGTCGATGCGGCGGCCCTCGACCGTGAGCACCCCGTATTGGTTGTCGAACCACGGCCCGCCGCCGGTCAGCCGCCAGCGGATCGGCGGGTCCCCGACGCCGGCCGAACGCCTCAGCAGGCGGGTGATCGCCTCGGTGGGCCGCTTGGTCATCGCGCGGATCACGGTGCGCTCCATGTTGTCGAGCGGGTTGCGGAAGGGCGAGCAGACCGCCTGCCAGACTGTGCTCTTGACGCCGGCTCCGCGCGGGAAGGCCACCTCGGCGACGTACGCGTGGTGCACGTCCCCGGAAAGCGTGACGATCGAGGCCGGCGCCTCGCCGCGCTCGCCCGTGGCGACCGCGCGCTGCAGTTCGGTGAGCTGCAAGAACGAGTCGTAGAAGGCCGCCCAGTGCTCGAGGTCCTGCATCTGGCGCAGCTTCTCGGCCGGCCCCTTCATAGCCTCGCCCCAGGCCCCGCCGCAGACCGCTTCGTTCCAGGCCTCCAGGTTGTGCAGCGCCGGCGTGAGCAGGTAGGGCAGCGAGGTGGCAAGCAGCAGGTGGTCGAAGCCGCCGGTTGCGTGCTCTTCGATCCAGGCCCACTCCTCGTCGTCCACCATCCTGCGCCTGCCCTCCTCGAGGATGCGCCCCGCGCGCGAGTCCATGACCACGATGCGCGTGTGGCCCAGGTCGCGGCAGTAGCTCCAGCGCGCGCCGTCTGTCTCGCGGTCGGCCCTGTACGCGAACTCGGCCAGCATCTCCGCCACGTCGCCGTCGGCGGCCTTCACGCGCTGCAGCAGCTCGTCCTCGGCCTGCGCCTTGGGGTTCAGGTTCCCGATGTGCTGGTAGACCCAGTACGACATCAGCGCGGCCACGATGTGCTCGTTCCACCAGTGGTGCTTGCGCGCCTCCTCGACCCACGCTGCCGACGTGTTCCAGTCGTCGTGCACGTCGTGGTCATCGAAGATCATCGCCGACGAGACCACCGAGAGCAGCCAGCGGATCGCCGGCTCGGACCAGGCCTCGCGGTATAGGCGCGTGTACTCCTCGTAGTCCACGACCCGCTCGCCCGGCCCCTCGCCGGGGTCGCGGCGCTGCTCGATGAAGGCGCTCGTGACCGGCGACACCTCGTCCGCGTACACCTGGTCGCCCAGCAGCAGCAGCACGTCGGGCCAGTCGTCCGGTTCGTGGCCGCGCATCCGGTGCGACAGCGCGCGCAGCGAGTCCACCTCGCGGCCGAGCTCGTCGTCGTCCTTCTTCAGCGCGTAGGGCGACTCGTGCGGCGCCGTCACGCGGCAGGAACCGAACACGATCTCGAGCGGCCGCTCCTTCGGGTAGGTGCGGAAGCTGCTCGGCGGGAACAGGGAGTCCGGCTCCGGCCAGGCGCGCTCACCGTCCAAGAGGAGCTCGTACTCGTAGCGCGTGCCGGGCTCGAGGCCCGTCGCGTGCACGAGGGCGTAGTGGTGGCCGTGCACGCAGAAGGTGCGCTCGCTCGCGCCAAGCACCTCCACGTCGCAGGCCCGGTCGGTTTCGACCCAGAACACCGCCTCCCGCTCGCTGACGAAGCGGAGCATCGGCCCAAGCACGAGCGAGGCGGGCATCGCAGGCAACCTATTCTCTTGGCGTGCTCGAGGAAGAAGTCAGGCGAGTGGGTGACGCACTGGCCGGCTCGTTCCCGTCCGCCGCCCGGCACCCGCTGCGCGCACTCGACGCGAAGGCGATGGAGTTCGCCGACGGCGACCAGGAGCTGCGCGCCGCGCTCTTTCGCCTCGTCGACGTGACCCCGGCCTGCCGCTCGCTCGACGACCTGGCGCGGCACCTGATCGGCTACCTGGAAGAGGTCGAGGATCAACCGCCGCCGCTGGCCGCCGCCATGCGCGTGTCGGGCTCGGGCGCGGGTCGCCGCGCGCTCGGCGCCGCGGCCACGGCCGGTGTGCGGCACATGGCCCACCGCTTCATCGTCGGCGAGTCGCCGCGCGCGGCGCTTCGCGTGATCGAGGGCCAGTGGCGTGACGGCATCGGCACCTCGCTCGACCTGCTCGGCGAGGCCACCGTGACCCGCGACGAGGCGGACCGCTACGCCGCTCGCTGCGACGAGGCCTTTCGCACGCTGGCCGGGGCGGCGGAGAGCTGGCCAGAGCGGCCGCTGCTCGAGCGCGACTCCTCCGGCCCGATCGCGCGCGTGAATGTGTCGGTGAAGGTGACCGCGCTCACGCCGCTGATTCGGCCGGAGGCGCCGGAGGTGGGCCGCGACGACGCCGCCACGCGGCTGCGCCCGCTGCTGCGCGGCGCCAAGGAGCTGGGCACGCACCTGCACGTGGACATGGAGTCGGTGGACTCGCTCGAGACCACCGAGGAGCTGATCTTCGAGCTGCTCGACGAGCCCGAGTTCCGCGACGGCCCATCGGTCGGGCTGGTGCTGCAGGCCTACCTGCGCGAGTCGCCGGACCAGCTCGAGCGCGTTCTCTCCTGGGTCCGCTCCAGCGAACGCACTCCGCCGCTCACGATCCGGCTCGTGAAGGGCGCCTACTGGGACCACGAGATCGTGGAGGCGCGCCAGCACGGCTGGAGCTCACCGG
>DAIMGB010000240.1:0-4017 GCA_036724195.1 Thermoleophilaceae bacterium | reverse complement strand
GCCGTAGGCGTCGAGCACCGCCAGGGGGCGCGTCTCGACCACACGCACGCGCGTGCCGTCCGCGGTCTCCTCGAGCTCGATCTCCACACGCGTCGCGTCCTCGCCCTCTGCCCGCCACCAGAAGGCCAGCCGGCGCGGCGCCTCGGCCTCCTCCACGAAGCCGCTGCGGCCGCCGCCGGACACGTCGCCGCCGGGTGTGGGGTCGATCGTGGCCTGCTCGCCGAGCCAGTCGGACTCGATCACCGCCCGCCACGCCTCCTCGAGCGTGGCCGGCACCACGGTCTCGCGCTCAACCTCGTCTTGCATGCTGGCCTCCTCGAAGTGCAACCGGTGGGTTGCTATATTGGTGCAACCAATCGGTTGCACGATACCGCAGGAGGAAAACGAACATGCAAGTGGGCCGCGCATCCAGCTCGCTGATCCCGATGGTGGTCGAGCAGACCCCCCGGGGCGAGCGCTCCTACGACATCTACTCGCGCCTGCTCGCCGAGCGCATCGTCTTCATCGGCCAGCAGATCGACGACGACCTCGCCAACCTCGTGGTCGCCCAGCTGCTGCACCTCGAGTCCGAGGACCCGGAGAAGGACATCCACGTGTACGTGAACTCACCCGGAGGCTCGCTGCACGCCGGCCTCGCCATCTACGACGCGATGCAGTACGTCGGCCCCGACGTGGAGACCACGTGCTACGGAATCGCAATGTCGGCCGGCTCGCTGATCCTGGCGGGCGGCGCCAAGGGCAAGCGCCTGGCGCTGCCGAACGCACGCATGCTCATCCACCAGCCCAGTTCCGGCTTCCAGGGCCAGTCGACGGACATCGAGATCCATGCGCGCGAGATCCTGGAGCTGCGCCGCCGCCTCGAGGAGATCTACGCCCTCCACACCGGGCAGCCCGTCGAGCAGATCCACGAGGACGCCGAGCGCGACCGCTTCTTCGACCCCGAGCAGGCGAAGGAGTACGGCCTGATCGACGGCGTGATCGACAGCCATCAGCTGCGCCGCAGCGCCGCCGGCTTCGGAAACGGCGGTGAGGGTCAGGCGAAGTAGAAGACCAGGCCCAGCACGGCATACAGCGACAGGAGCTGCACACCCTCGAACCAGTTCGACTCGCCATCCTGGGTCACGAGGTTGGCCACCAGCACGGCGAACAGCAGGCCGCCGAGCTCGTAGCCGTTGAACACGAGAGCCATCGGGTTGGGGCCGACGACGAACGAGGCCAGCACCAGCACCGGGGCGACGAACAGGGCGATCTGCGCGCTCGAGCCGACCGCGATGTTCACGGCCAGGTCCATCTTGTCCTTGATCGCCACCGATACCGCGACCCAGTGCTCGGCGGCGTTGCCGACGATCGCCACCACGAACACGCCGACGAAGAACTGCGACAGGCCGATGTCCTTCGACGCGGCCTCGATCGATCCCACCAGGATCTCGCTCATGACCCCCACTGCGAGGCCCGACAGCGCGAGGAAGATGAGCGCCTTGCGCACGGGCCAGGCGTTGCCGGACTCGTCGCTCTCGTAGGGGTTGAACACGCGCCGGTGGGTCTTCAGCGAGAACACCAGCCCCGCCGCGTAGCTCACGAGCAGGATCACCGCAACGCCGGCCGAGATCTTCTCGAGGTCGCCGCCGAAGTCGGCGCGCGGCTCGCCCACCCTGGGCAGGCCGCCCCCGTGGATCAGCTGGAACAGCGCGGGGAGGATCAGCGCCGCCAGCGCCAGCATCAGCATCGCGGTCTGGGCGTTCGCCGCGGTGTGGCTGAAGCTCTGCTTGTCGCGCTTGAGCCCGCCGAAGAACATCGACGCGCCCAGCACGAGCAGCACGTTGCCGATGATCGAGCCGGCGATAGAGGCCTTCACGACCTCCTGGAGCCCGTCGAGTAGGGCGAAGAAAGCGATGATCAGCTCGGGCGCGTTGCCAAAGGTCACGTTCAGCAGGCCGCCGATGCCGGGCCCCGTCTGCGCCGCCAGGTGTTCGGTGGCGTTGCCCATCACCGCGGCCGTCGGGATCACGCCCAGCGCCGCGGCGACGAACACGAGCACCGGCGAGGCGTCGGCGAGCTTGAGCCCGATCGCGATCGGGATGAAGATGCCTAGGGCGTAGACGGGGCGCACGGGGCGAGTAAGCGTAAGGCGCGGGCCGCCGGGCGGCCCGGCGGCTACTCCTCGTCGGCGTCCGGTTCGAGGTCCACGTCGTCTTGGTTCTCGACCGCGGACTCGTTCACTTCGCGGCCGTCGCCGCCGTGGTAGTTCGACTGAAAGACCTCGAGCATCTCGTCGCGGCGCGGCTCGTCGATCGGCGGGTCGTCCGACACGAGCACCCAGTCGGCGCCCTCGAACTCCTCCAGGTTGAAGATCCCCTGGTCGAGCGAAGTGAAGTCGTCCACCACGATCAGGACCTCGGTCTGCGGGTTGAAGTAGGCCCCGGGGCGCACCAAGAGCTCGTCGATTTCGAAGCGTCGATCGGCCATCGGTCGGAGCCTATACCCGCAAGCTGGCCGCCCTACCCTCCTAGTTCGCGAAGCTGGCGCTCCACCTCGTCCTCGACGTCCAGCGGCGGCTTGCCCTGGCGCAGGCGGCGCTCGTTGCGGGCGATCACGAGCTGGCGCACCTCGTCGCGCAGGCCCGGGTCGACCGTGCCCTGCTGCGGCGCGGTGAGCGATGCCAGCTCGGCGTCCACGTCGAGCGGCGCCTGCCCGCGCGCCTCGCGGCGGGCGTTCTTGGCATCAAGCAGCTGGCGGATCTCCTCGCGCGCCTCCGCCGTTGCGGCGGCCGACTGAGGCGCGGCAGCGCGGCGCGAGGCCCCGGCCTCGTCGCCGTCCATCGACAGCCCGCCCTCGCGGCCCAGGCCGCTGTAGATCCCCCCGGTGCCGCGGTAGCTGATCGCGGCGAAGACCACCGCGAGCAGGCAAACCACGATCAGCACCGTCCCGAAGGCCTCCATCCGTACAGTCTTGCGCGATGTGGAAGCGCCTTCGCCGCCGCACCATGGCCCCGAGCCGGCCGCTGCTCTATCCGGACCAGATCGGCCTGCTCGTATTCACGCTGATCGCCATCGGCGTGGGGGCCTGGTTCGTGGTTCGGCTGGCCTTCGGCTGAATGGTCCGGTAGGCTTCTCCTCAACTATTGACTGACCAATCAATCGGGAGTGCCTAACCAGTGGTTGACTTCACCCTGACCGACGAGCAGAAGGACATCCGCGACCTCGCTCACGACTTCGCCGAGAAGGAGATCCGGCCGGTCGCCTGGGACTACGACAGGGACGCGACCTGGCCCCAGGAGATCATCGAGAAGGCGTGGGAGGTCGGCCTCATGAACTCCCACATCGAGGAGCAGTACGGCGGTCCGGGCCTCGACTACCTGACCGGCTGCATCATCGAGGAGCAGCTCGGCTGGGGCTGCTCCGGGATCGGCACCTCGCTGATGTGCAACGGCCTCGCCGCCGCACCGGTCGCGCTCGGCGGCTCCGAGGAGGTCAAGAAGCAGTACCTGGGGATGCTCGCCGAGGAGCCCAAGCTCGCCTCCTTCTGCCTGACCGAGCCGGACGCCGGCTCGGACGTCTCGGGCATGCGCACCAGCGCCGTCCGGAAGGGCGACAAGTACGTCATCAACGGCACCAAGTGCTTCATCACGAACGGCTCGCACGCCGACTGGTTCACGGTCTACGCGAAGACCGACATGGAGGCCGGCCACCGCGGCATCTCCGCCTTCGTCGTGCCGCGCGACGCCGGCGTGACCGTGGACAAGAAGGAGGACAAGCTCGGCCAGCGCGCCTCCGACACGGCGATGATCTCCTTCAACGACGTGGAGATCCCCGCCGGCAACCTGCTGGGGCAGGAGAACAAGGGCTTCAAGCTCGCGATGATGACCCTCGACCGCACCCGCCCCGGCGTCTCCGCCATGGCGGTGGGCATCGCCCAGGCGGCCTTCGAGTACGCCCGCGACTACTCCAAGGAGCGCGTGCAGTTCGGCGTGCCGATCGCGATGCACCAGGCGATCCAGTTCATGATCGCCGACATGGC
>DAIMGB010000239.1:3661-4066 GCA_036724195.1 Thermoleophilaceae bacterium | reverse complement strand
GGCGGCGAGCACCGCCGCGAGAGCCTCGTGGCCCTGCTGTGGCCCGACTACGAGGCGGACCGCGGCCGCGCCGCGCTGCGGCGCACGCTCTCGACGCTGCGCGGGGCGCTCGACGGCCGCTGGCTCGAGTCCGAGCGCGGCAGCGTCGCGCTCGCGCGCGACGAGCTCTGGCTCGACGTCGAGGTCTTCCGCGAGCTGCTCGCGTCGTGCGAGACCCATGGCCACACCTCGGCCGAGGCTTGTGCGCGCTGCGTTGAGCCGCTCAGCGCAGCCGTCGAGCTCTACCGGGATGGCTTCCTCGCCGGCTTCGGCCTGCGCGACTCCTTCGCCTTCGAGGACTGGCAGTCGCTGGAGGCGGGAACGCTGGAGCGCGAGTTCGCCGGGGCGCTCGACCGGCTGCGGTCG
>DAIMGB010000239.1:0-3651 GCA_036724195.1 Thermoleophilaceae bacterium | reverse complement strand
CTCGAGCGCAGGCTCGCGCTCGAGCCCCTGCACGAGCCGGCCCACCGCGAGCTGATGCGGCTGCTCGCCTGGACCGGCAGGCGGGCCACGGCCCTCGACCACTACCGCGAGTGCGTCCGTCTGCTCGGCCGCGACCTCGGGGTGCGGCCGCTCGAGGAGACAACGGAGGTCTACCGGGCGATCAAGGAGGACCGCCTGGGTCCCACACCGGGCGCCGCGCCGGCGCCGGTCGCGGCCCCCGTCCCCGTCGCGGCGGCGCCCGCAGCCGAGCCCGCCAGGGCAGGCCTTCCGCTCGTGGGCCGCGAGGGCGAGCTGGAGCTGCTGCGGTCGGCCTGGAAGGGCGCGGGCACGAACGGCCGCCTGGTGGCGGTGGAGGGCGAGGCCGGCGTGGGCAAGACGCGCCTCCTCGAGGAGCTGGCTGCCGAGGCCCGCGCTGCGGGGGGCGCCGTGATCAGCGCCCGCTGCTACGAGGACGAGAGCGGCGTGGCCTACGGCCCGCTTGCCGAGGCCCTGCACACCGTCGCGGACGACCAGGCGCTCGCGGCGCGCCTCGACGGCGTGCCCGGCAGCTCGCTGGCCGAGGCCGCGCGGCTCGCGCCCGAGCTGGCCGAGGGGCGGTCCGGCCTCCCGGCGGCGGCGCCGCTCGACAGCCCCGGCGCCCACACCCGCTTCCTCGACGGCACCGCCGAGCTGATTGCGGCGCTCGGCGACGAGCGCGCACCCGCCCTGCTGTTGGTCGACGACGTGCAGTGGGCCGACGAGGCGTCGCTCGACCTGCTGGGCTACCTGGCCCGCCGGCTCGCCAGCCGCCCCCTTTGCGTGGTCGCGACATGGCGCTCGGAGGAGGTGGGCTCCGACCACCGCGCGCGGCGGCTGCTCGACGCGGCGGCGCGCGACGACGCCGCCAGCACGATCCGGCTCGCCCGCCTGGAGCGACCCGAGGTCGAGCGGCTGATCGACTCGCTGCCCGCGGCGGCCGAGCTGCCCGCCGGCACCGCGGACGCGGTCTGGGCCGAAACCGAGGGCCTGCCGTTCTTCGTGGTCGAGTACCTGGAGTGGCTGTCCTCCGACCAAGGGGGCGGACGCGCGCCGCTCGAGGGAGCCCAGGGACTGGTGCGCTCGCGGCTCCAGAGCGTTGGCGAGACGGCGCGCCAGCTGCTCACCGCAGCCGCGGTGATCGGCCGCTCGTTCGACCCCGCCACGCTGCGCGAGGCGAGTGGGCGCAGCGACGAGGAGGTGGTGGATGGGCTGGAGGAGCTGATCGCCGCGGGGCTGGTGCGCGAGCCGGAGTCCGGCCCCGCGCTCGACTTCACCCACCATCGCCTGCGCGAGGCCGTGTACGAGCAGGCGGCGCTGGTCCGGCGCCGCCTGCTGCACCGGCGCGTCGCGGAGAGCCTCGTGGCGCAGGCCAGGACGAGCGCCGACCCGGGCGCGCTCGCGCCTGCCACCGCCCACCACTTCCAGGAGGCCGGCGAGGATCCGCGCGCGGCCGACTACTCGGAGCGCGCCGGCCACCACGCCGCGTCGCTGTTCGCCAACGCCGAGGCGCTAGGGCACCTGCGCACGGCACTCGGCCTCGGGCCGCGCGATGCGGCGGCCGTGCACGAGGCGATCGGCGATCTCGAGACGCTCACCGGCGACTACCGCTCGGCGCGCGGCAGCTACGAGGCGGCGGCTTCCACGGAGTCCGGCGCGCGGCTCGCCGCGATCGAGCAGAAGCTCGGGCGCCTGCACGAGCGGCGCGGCGACCTGACGCTGGCGGCCGGCCACTTCGAGGCCGCACTGGAATCCCTCGACGAGGCCGCTGGCGCCGAAGCGCGAGCCCACCTGCTTGCGGACGTCAGCCTGAACGCGCGTCGACGCGGCGACGCGGAGGCGGCGCAGAGGGCCGCCGAGGACGCCGCCCGGCTCGCCGAGGAGTGCGGAGACACACGCGCGCGAGCGCGCGCGAGCAACGCGCTCGGCGTCCTGGCGCGAGACCGCGGCGCCGCGGACGAGGCACTGGCACACCACGAGGAGGGCCTGCGCCTGGCCAGGGCCGCTGACGACGCCACCGGCACCGTTGCCGCGCTCAACAACCTGGCGCTGACCCGCCGCGCCAGCGGCGAGCTGGACGCTGCCCTGGAGCTGACGGGCGAGGCGCTGGAGCGCTGCACGGCCCAGGGCGACCGCCACCGCGAGGCCGCCCTGAACAGCAACCTCGCCGACCTGCTGCACGCGGCCGGCCGCGCCCCCGAGGCGCGCGAGCGGATGCGCGTAACCGCCGCCATCGTGGCCGAGCTGGGCGCCGACCCCGTGGCCGAGCCCGAGCTCTGGAAGCTCGTCGACTGGTAGGCCACTGCCGCCGGCGCTGTTGGCACTCTCAGTGCTAGAGTGCCAGCGACGGCACTCTCCCTATGGGAGTGCCAAGCGATTGACCAGAAACTTCGGGACGGAGGTACCCCCCAATGAAGCTCCAGCCCCTCGGCGATCGACTGATCGTCAAGGCCATCGAGGAAGAGGA
This sequence comes from Thermoleophilaceae bacterium, assembly GCA_036724195.1. Taxonomy (GTDB): domain Bacteria; phylum Actinomycetota; class Thermoleophilia; order Solirubrobacterales; family Thermoleophilaceae; genus DATACN01. Next base: position 1,148 of record DAIMGB010000239.1, on the reverse strand, counting down.
GACGACCCCCAGCGGCATCGTTCTCCCCGACACCGCCAAGGAGAAGCCCCAGCGCGGCAAGGTGCTCGCTGTAGGCGAAGGAAAGTGGGATGAGGACGGCGACAAGCGCATCCCGCTGGACGTCGGCGAGGGCGACGAGGTCCTCTACTCCAAGTACGGCGGCACGGAGATCAACGTGGAGGGCGACGACCTGCTCGTGCTCCGCGAGTCGGACGTGCTCGCCAAGGTCGCCTGACGACCCCACTGACCCAGAAACACAGACGGAGGAACTGAACACATGGCTCACAAGGAGCTCAAGTACGACCAGGAGGCGCGAACGGCTCTCGAGTCGGGCGTCGACGCGGTCGCCAACGCAGTCAAGGTAACCCTTGGCCCGAAGGGCCGCTACGTGGTGCTCGACAAGAAGTTCGGCGCACCTACCATCACCAATGACGGCGTGACCATCGCTCGCGAGATCGAGGTCGAGGACCCGTTCCAGAACCAGGGTGCCCAGCTCGTGCGTGAGGTCGCCACCGCGACCAACGACGTCGCGGGCGACGGCACCACCACGGCCACCGTGCTCGCTCAGAAGATCGTGCACGACGGCCTGAAGAACGTGGCAGCCGGCGCCAACCCGCTCGGCCTGCGCCGCGGCATCGAGAAGTCCGTGGACGCGGTCGTGGAGCACATCCGCGAGATGTCCGTGGAGATCTCGGGCAAGGAGCAGATCGCCCGCGTGGCGGCCATCTCCGCCGCGGACGATGAGATCGGCGACATCATCGCCGACGCCATCGACAAGGTCGGCAAGGACGGCGTCGTGAACGTCGAGGAGGGCCAGACGTTCGGCATGGACCTCGAGTTCACCGAGGGCATGCAGTTCGACAAGGGCTACATCTCGCCCTACATGGTCACCGACCAGGACCGCATGGAGGCCGTGCTCGAGGATCCCCAGATCCTCATCGCCAACCAGAAGATCGGCTCGGTCCGCGATCTCCTGCCGGTGCTCGAGCAGGTCATCCAGGCCGGCAAGCCGATCCTGATCGTGGCCGAGGACGTCGAGGGCGAGGCGCTCGCGACGATCGTCGTGAACAAGCTCCGCGGCACCTTCACGGGCGTCGCAGTCAAGGCCCCCGGCTTCGGCGACCGCCGCAAGCGCATGCTCGAGGACC
>DAIMGB010000238.1:0-4101 GCA_036724195.1 Thermoleophilaceae bacterium | reverse complement strand
AAGAGCTGGTCGGGCAGCTTCGTGTTCGCCGAGGCGAACACGTCCGGCTTGACGCCCTGACGGATCTGGGCGGCCAGCTCGTCAGAGCCCGCAAAGGAGAAACGCACCCGGCCGTCGTCGAACTGGCGCCCGTACTGCGTGAAGGCCTTCTGGAGTGACGCCGCGGCCGACACCACCAGCCGCCCCGAGCTGCTCGAGGGGCTGGTCGAGCTGTTGTCATCGCTCCCACACCCGGCCGGCGCTAGCGCCAGTACCGCAACAGCCGCCCCCATCCCCAACAGGCGTCTCATGTCCCGGCAAGCTACCAAACGATTGAGTAGTCGACTGCGACCATATGCTCGCCCCATGCGGCGCGACCACGAGCTCCTGACCGGCGAATGGGCCGTTCTGGCCGTCCTTTGCGAGCGGCCGGCTCACGGCTACGCGGTTGCCGGCGCTCTGGCGCCGGACGGCGAGATCGGGCGGGTGTGGTCGCTGAACCAGGCCCTGACCTACCGCGCGCTCGACGTGCTGAAGGAGCGGGGGCTGATCGTTGTAAGGGGTGAAAAGCCCGGCGAGGGAGGGCCGCGCCGGATCGAGCTCGAGCCCACGAGCCAGGGCCGGGAGCTGGTGGAGCGCTGGCTGGCCACGCCCGAGAACCACATCCGCGACCTGCGCTCGGTGCTGCTCCTGAAGCTGACCTTCCGCGAGCGGTCCGGGCTGGCGCTGGCCCCCCTACTCGAGGCCCAGCGCGAGGTGGTGGCGCCGAAGGCTGCGGCGCTTCAGTCGCGGGCGCGTGACGGCGACGTGGCCGACCTCTGGCGGGCCACCATCGCCCGGGCGGCCCTCGACTTCATCGAGCAGGCGCTCAGTCGCCCGTCGCCAGCAGCACGTCAGAGGCCTTGATCAGCGCCGTGACCTCCGAGCCCTCGGAAAGCCCGAGGTCGTTCACGGCCTCCACGGTCACGGACGCCACGAGCCGCTGCCCGCCGGCGTCGAGCACCACGTTGGCGATCGCCTCGCCGGCCTTGATCTCCACTACGCGCGCCTTGATCTGGTTCCGTGCCGAGAGCTTCATGGCCCCGAGTCTAGATCGGCCAGTAACGTGGCGCCCGTGGAGCTGAGGACGCTCGGGAGGACCGGCACCGCCGTCACGGCATACGCGCTCGGCACGATGACGTTCGGCGCCGAGTCCGACGAGGCGGCTTCGCACGCGATGCTCGACCGCTACCTCGACGCGGGCGGCAACTTCGTGGACACCGCCGACGTGTACACGCGCGGCGCGTCCGAGCGGATCATCGGCAACTGGCTGAAGAAGAGCGGTAGGCGCGACGAGATCGTGCTGGCCACCAAGGCGCGCTTCCCGATGGGCGACGGGCCCAACGACGCCGGCCTCAGCCGCACCCACATTCAACGCGCCTGCGACGCCTCGCTGGAGCGGCTCGGCACGGACACGATCGACCTCTACCAGGCGCACTGCTGGGATCCCGTGACGCCGCTCGAGGAGACGCTCGCCGCCTTCGACGAGCTGGTCAGCGCCGGCAAGGTGCGCTACATCGGCATCTCGAACTTCGCCGGCTGGCAACTGCAGCGCGCGGCGCTCACGGCGCGGCAGTCGGGCCTTGCCCCCATCGTCACGCTGCAGCCGCAGTACAGCCTGCTCGCGCGCGAGATCGAGTGGGAGCTGGTACCGCTCTGCCTGGACGAGGGGATCGGCATGCTGCCCTGGTCGCCGCTCGGCGGCGGCTGGCTGACCGGCAAGTACGACCGCGACCAGCGCCCGAGCGGGGCCACTCGCCTGGGCGAGGACCCCGACCGCGGCAGTGAGGCCTACGACAGGCGCAACACCGATCGCACCTGGGCGGTGGTCGACGCGGTCGAGGAGATCGCGAGCGACCACGGCGCCTCGATGGCACAGGTCGCGCTCGCCTGGGTCACCCAGCGGCCGGGGGTCGCGTCGACGATCCTCGGCACCCGCACCGTCGAGCAGCTGGACGACAACCTGGGAGCCGGGGAGCTGAAGCTGGCCGCCGCGCAGGTCGCGCGCCTGAACAAGGTCTCCGACCCCGGCCTGCCCGCCTATCCCTACGGCTTCATCGACGAGATGAGCCGCTCCGGCCGCGCCGAGTTGCTGGGCGCGTAGACCGGCTGCTCGGCCACCGCCTCGACCACCTCGACCTCGCCGGGCAGGCCGCCCTCGCGGGCGCAGACCACGCGAAAGGCCCCGGTGCCCATGCTCGGCTCGGGACGCAGCGGCAGACCGCGGATCTCGTCCCAGCCAAGGCGCTCGATCTCGAACGGGTTCATCTCGATGGCCACGGCTGGGAACTCGCAGCTCCCGTTGTGGTGGTCGACGGCCTTGCTGATGGCCTCGAGGTTCTTCGCCTCGGGTGAGCTCATCTCGGGAGGATCCTATCGGCGAGAAGGAGCATCGGCCGACCCTGCGAAGCAACCGCCATGCAACCTGATCGCCCGCGCAGGATCGTCGGCGCCGTGGTGGGCACCGAGCTCGGCGCCGCCTTCGGGCTGCTGCTGCTCGGGGGCGTGCGCTTCGCCCCGCTCGCGACCACGCTGCTGGGTGCGCTTGCCGGGGCCGCCGGAGCGGGCCCCGTGTCGCCGCCTGCGCGAGCGCCTCATCCGCCGCGCCCTGCGGCGCCAGATGCGCGCCGCCAGCCAGAGCTAACGCTAGACCTGCCGGCCGAGCACGCCGGTGTAGTGCTCGATCGTCTTCGCGAGCCCGTCGCGCAGCTCCACCTGCGGCTCCCAGCCGAGCAGCTCGCGCGCCCGCGTGATGTCGGGCTGGCGCACCTGGGGGTCGTCCACGGGCAGCGCCTCGAACACGATCTCGGAGCGCGACTCGGTGAGCTCGACCACGAGCTGGGCCATCTCGAGCAGTGACATCTCCGACGGGTTGCCGATGTTCACCGGCTCGTGCAGGCCCGACTCCGCGAGTAGGTTCAGCCCGCGGATCAGGTCGTCGACGTAACAGAACGAGCGCGTCTGGGACCCGTCGCCGAACACGGTGACGGGCTTGTCGGTGAGCGCCTGGCCCATGAAAGCGGGGATCGCGCGCCCGTCGTTGAGCCTCATTTTCGGGCCGAACGTGTTGAAAATGCGGGCGATGCAGGTGTCCACGCCCTGCTGGCGCAGGTAGGCCATCGTCAGCGCCTCCGCGTAGCGTTTCGCCTCGTCGTAGACGCCGCGCGGGCCGATCGGATTGACGTTGCCCCAGTAGCTCTCCGGCTGCGGGTGCACGAGCGGGTCGCCGTACACCTCGGAGGTGGATGCGATCAGAAAGCGCGCGCGGTGGCGCTTTGCCAGACCGAGCGTGTTGTGGGTCCCGTAGGCACCCACCTTCAGCGTGTGCAGGGGCAGACGGGCGTAGTCGATCGGGGAGGCCGGGGAGGCCATGTGGTAGACGCAGTCGACCGGCTCGTCGATCTCGTAGTGGCTCGTGATGTCGAGCATCTCGAAGCGGAACTCCGGCCGGCGGACGTGCTGGATGTTCTCCAGCGAGCCCGTTTCGAGGTTGTCCACACAAATCACGCGGTGGCCGCGTTCGAGCAGGAAGTCGCAGAGATGCGAGCCCAGAAAGCCGGCGCCGCCGGTGACCAGTGTGGTGGGCATCGCGGAGAGGGTACATCCATAGGCTGCGGCAAATGAGCATCGCGCGCTCCCGCATCGGGCTCGCGGCCGTGCTGGCCCTGGGGCTGGCGGTGATCGGCGGCCTCGTGCTGGCCGAGCGCGCCGATCGCCCCGCGGGGCCACGGCGGCCGGCACTCGCGCTGCCGAACGCCGCGGCGCTCAGCCTCGCGATCACCCCCGCGGGCATCGAACGCCACATGGCCGAGCTCCAGCGCATCGCCGCGCGCAACGGAGGCAACCGCGCCGCGGGCACGAGCGGGTATCGCCAGTCGGCCGCCTACGTGGCGGGCAGGCTGCGCGCGGCCGGCTGGCGGGTGCGCGAGCTGCCCTCCCCCTTCCCCTACTTCGCCGAGCGCTCGCCCCCGGTCGTACGCGCGGGGGGACGCCGCCTCCAAGTCGCCACGCTGCGCTTCTCCGGTTCGGGCGAAGCGCGGGCACGGCCGACGCGGGTCGGCAGCGGCTGCCACGCCTCCGACT
>DAIMGB010000237.1:0-4107 GCA_036724195.1 Thermoleophilaceae bacterium | reverse complement strand
CGCGACGGCGCGCCGCCGTGCAGCGGGCCCGAGAGCGCGCCCACGGCGCCTGACAGCGCGGCCGCGACGTCGGCGCCGGTCGAGGCGATGATGCGCGCCGTGAAGGTGGAGGCGTTCATGCCGTGCTCGGCCGCGGAGATCCAGTAGGCGTCGATCGCCTGGACGTGGCGGGGGTCGGCCTCTCCGCGCCAGCGGATCAGGAAGCGTTCGGGGATCGACTCGGCCCGGTCGATCTCGCGCTGGGGCACCGGCGGGCGCCCGATGCCGCGCGCCGACTGGGCCACGAACGAGAGCGCCATCACCGAGACGCGGGCGAGGTCGTCGCGCGCCTGCTCGTCAGAGATGTCGATCAGCTGCTGGAGACCCCACTCGGGGGCGAGCATCGCGAGGGCCGACTGGAGGTCCACGCGCGGGTCGCCGGTGCGGACCAAGAGCGGGTGCGGCTCGGCCGGCGGCAGCCCCGGCTCGTAGCTGCCGTCCACGAGCAGACCCCACACCTTCTCGAAGGGCACCTTGCCCACGAGATCCTCGATGTCGACGCCGCGGTAGCGAAGCGCACCGCCTTCCTTGTCGGGCTCGGCGATCTCCGTCCTGAAGGCAATTACGCCCTCCAGGCCCGACGGAGCCTCGATCACCTCAGCCATGACGCGTGAGGATACTTTCCCGCGTGTCCCGGGTCCGCCATGCCACCAGCGCCGACGCGCCCGAAGTGGCGCGGCTGATCGCCGAGTTCCGCGACTGGTGGAGCTACGACGGCCCTTCTGACGAGAGCATCGAGCGCAGCGTTCGGCGCCTGCTGGCGGACGAGAGGACGGAGTTCCTGCTGGCGGAGGCGGACGGCGAGCCGGCCGGCGTGTGCCAGCTGCGCTACCGCTACGGCGTCTGGCTGGAGTCCGAGGACTGCGAGCTCGAGGACCTGTACTTGCGCGAGGAGGCGCGCGGCAGCGGCCTGGGCCGCGAGCTGGTGGAGGCGGCGATCGAACACGCCCGTGCCCGCGGCTGCGGGCGGATCCAGCTCGACACCAACGAGGGCAACGCGGCGGCCCGCGCCCTATACGAGTCGCTCGGCTTCTCTGCGTGGGCTGAGACGCCGGGCGGTAACAACCTGCTCATGCGGCGGCGGCTGTAGCGGCGCCGCCATGCTGCGCCCGCCGGGCAGCGTGAAGCTGAACACGCTGCCGCCTCCAGGCGCCGGGGCGACCGAGATCTGGCCGCCATGGCGCTCGACGATGCGCTTGCAGATGGCCAGGCCCACGCCGGTGCCGGGGTGCGAGCGGTCGTGCAGGCGCTGGAAGATGTCCCAGATTCGGTCGGCCTGGGCCGGGTCGATCCCGCAGCCGTTGTCCTGGACGCGGAAGTTCCAGCGGCCGGGCACGCGATCGGCCGAGATGCGCACGTGCGGCCGCTCGTCGCTCGTGAACTTGAAGGCGTTGGCGATCAGGTTCTGCAGGAGCTGGCGCAGCAGCACCGGGTCGCCGTAGACCGTCGGAAGCTTCTCGATCGTCACCAGGCCGTGACTCTCGGTGATCGTGGACTCGAGTGCCTCGAGCACCTCGCTCACGATCTGGTCGAAGTCCACGTCGACCGCGCGCAGCTCCTCGGAGCCCGAGCGCGAGTAGGACAGCAGCGCGTGGATCAGCTCCTCCATGCGGTCGGCGCCGCTCACGATCGACTCCACGAAGCGCTTAGCGTCGCCGTCGAGCTCGTCGGCGAGGCGCTCGCTGAGCAGGCGCGCGAAGCCCGACATCACGCGCACCGGCTCGGAGAGGTCGTGCGAGATCGCGTAGGCGTAGCGCTCGAGCTCCTCGTTCGAGCGCTCGAGCTGCCCCTGGGCCATGTGGGCCTCGGTCACATCGTGCGCCGTCCCGGCGATGTGAGCGGGGCGGCTGTCGCTCGCGATCATGCGGCCGGTCACGTGCACCCAGCGGACCTGCCCGTCGCCGCGCAGGATCCGGTGCTCGAAGTGGAAGGGCTCGTTGCGATCCACCGCCGCCTCGAGCACCACGCTCACGGCCAGGCGATCGTCCTGGTGGACGCTGTCCACGAGCACCACACGGCTGGCCACCGCGCTTCCCGGCGCCAGGCCGTACACCCGCAGCAGCTCGTCGGAGCAGGTGAAGTGGTCGCGCGCGACGTCCCACTCCCAGCTGCCGATGTGCGCGCTGGCCTGGGCCTCGAGCAGCCGCTCGCGCGTGCGCTCGAGCGCCGCGTGGGCACGCTCGCGCTCGGCGACCTCGGCCTTGCCCTTGTGCACCACGCGGGCGACCCCGAAGGTCGTGAGGGCCGCGCTGAGGCCGAAGAACAGCGTCCAGCGCACCTGCGAGGCGGTCATGCCGCCATCGAGCAATAGCAGCGCGGGCAGCGCGGCGGCGACGCCCGCGAGGAAGAAGTGCAGCTGCCGGCGGCTGCCGTAGAGCGCCACCCCGACCGCCGGCAGGATCGCCAGCGGCCCGTAGCCCTTCGCTCCGGCGCCGCCCGGAAGTATCACGAACACGACCGCGAGCACCGCGCCGAACGGAGCAGCCGTCGCGACGATCCGGCCGAGACGCCTCATGTCAGGCCGCCACCTCGTGGACGACCTCGCGAATGCGCTCTGCCGACTCCCCCTTCTCCAGATAGCGGTGGGCGCCGCGCTCCAGGGCGATCGCGGCGACGCGGTGGGCGGCGAGGCCGGAGTACACGATCACCCTGGCGTCCGGCGCGGCGTCGAGCACGCGCGGCAGCGCCTCCATGCCGTCCACGTTAGGCATCGACAGGTCGAGCAGCACCACGTCCGGACACAGCTGCGCGATCAGGGCCACCGCCGCCTCGCCGTCGCCGGCCTCGCCCACCACCAGCAGCGCGGGATCGCGCTCGAGGCGGCATCTGGTCAGCGCGCGGAGCTCCGGGGCGTCGTCGCACAGGAATACCCGGATCTGCCTCGGGCGTCCGCTCACCCCGCTACCGCACGCTGCATCAGCGGCTCTATCGCCTTGACCGGCCCGGCCGGCGCGAACAGGTTGCCCTGGGCGGCGTCGCAGCCCAGGCGGCGGACGGTGGCGAGCTGGCGCGGCTCCTCCACGCCCTCGGCGACCGCCACGAGGTGCAGGGCGTGGGCGACCGCCAGCACCGCCGCGAACACGTCGCGGCGCTCGGGGTCGTCGAGCCGTCCCACGAACGAGCGGTCGATCTTGACCGCGTCCACCGGGTACTCGTCCAGGGCGGCGAGCGACGAGTAGCCGGTGCCGAAGTCGTCCAGGCTGAGCGAGACCCCGATCGCTTTGAGGGCCTTCAGCATCTCGATGATGCCGTCGGTGCGCCCGGCCACGGTGCTCTCGGTGAGCTCCAGGCAGAGGGCCGCTGCCGGCAGGCCGGCCAGCGCAAGCGCCTTGCGCACGCCGTCGATGAGGCCGGGCTCGGCCAGCTGGCGCGGCGCCAGGTTCACGCTCACCACGGGCGGCTCGGCGCCGGGGTGGGCCGTGGCCCGCCAGCGCGAGGCCTGGCGGCAGGCGGTCTCGAGCACCCACTGCCCGATCGGCACGATCAGGCCGGTCTCCTCGGCCAGCGGGATGAAGTCGTCGGGGCCCACCAGTCCCCGCTCGGGGTGCTCCCAGCGCAGCAGCGCCTCGGCTCCGGTCACGCGGCCGCTCGGCAGCTCGACGAGCGGCTGGTAGTAGAGCCGCAGCTCCTCGCGCTCGAGCGCCCGGCGCAGGTCGTTGGCGGTCTCCAGGCGCTTGAACGCGCGCAGCTGCCCAGCGTGGGCGAAGTCCGGGGCGCCCGTGCCGCTCAGCACCTCCTTCAGCTCGTCGTAGACCTCGTAGCCGCCGCCGCCCTGCTTGGCGCGGTACATGGCGTCGTCGGCGTCGCGGATCAGGTCGTCCACGGGAAGCGGCGACCGCGCCAGCGCCACGCCGACGCTGGCGGTCACCAGCACCTCGCGCTCGCCGATCTCGACCGGCTGGGCCACCACATCGCAGATCCGGCTGGCCAGCACCGTGGCCCCCGGCTCGCCGCCCACGTGCTCCGCGAGCACGAGGAACTCGTCGCCGCCGAAGCGCGCGACCGTGTCGCTGGGGCGCAGCACCGACTGGATCCGGCGCGAGATCTCGCACAGCAGCTCGTCGCCGG
>DAIMGB010000236.1:0-4124 GCA_036724195.1 Thermoleophilaceae bacterium | reverse complement strand
CCCGGCCGCCCGCGAGCTGGGCGTGGGAATCGTGCCCTACAGCCCGCTCGGCCGCGGCGTGCTGGCCGGCGCGCTCACCTCGACCGACGACCTGGACGCCGACGACTTCCGGCGCAGCTCGCCGCGCTTCCAGGGCGACAACTGGGAGCAGAACCTGAAGCGCGTCGAGCGGGTGCGCGAGATCGCCGAAGAGGTGGCCTGCACGCCCGCCCAGCTGGCGCTCGCGTGGCTGCTGCACCAGGGCGACGACGTCGCGCCGATCCCCGGCACAAAGCGCGTCAAGTACCTGGAGGAGAACGTGGCGGCCGCCGACGTCGAGCTCAGCGACGAGCAGCTGAGGGCGCTCGACGAGGCCGTACCCGTGGGCGCGGCCGCGGGCGAGCGCTACGCCGAAGGCGGCATGGCAACCGTGGAAAATTGATCGCGCTGCCCGAGTCGGCTCCCAGGCAAGCCGCGTCCACCGCGTTGCCCGGCGCCCCCTACGCGGACGGCTCTTAGCCAGGCGTTTTAGGCTTCGCGCTCGACTCGGACCGAGAAGCCTTCGGCCCTCACGGCGTCGAGGATCTCCCTGCCGTTCTCGGCGCCGCCGGTCTGGAGCACCAGCTTGATCGCGGTCTCGCGCACGTGCAGGTCGATGCCGTCGCGCAGGTGCTCGACGTCCACCACGTTGCCGCCGTGGGCGGCCACGGCCGCCAGCAGCCGGGCGAGCGCGCCCGGGCGGTCGGGCACCACCGTCGAGACCACCATGCGGCGGCCGGCGGCTGTCTCGCCCATTCGGATGCACTCCGAAAGCAGCGACGCGTCCACGTTGCCGCCCGAGAGCACGGCGCATACGTCGCCGCCGGGCGGGGGCTTCAGCTTGCCGTGCATCAGCGCGGCCACGCCCACGGCGCCCGCGCCCTCCACCACGAGCTTCGAGCGCTCCAGCAGCAGCACCATCGCCTCGGCCACCTCGTCGTCCGAGACCGTGACCACCTCCGACACGTAGCGCTGGATCAGCGGCAGCGTGAAGTCGCCCGGCCGCTTGACCGCGATGCCGTCGCAGATCGTGCTGCTGGCCGACCTCGCCCCCACCGGCTCGTGGGCCTCCAGCGACGCGGGATAGGGCGCGCACGCCTCCGACTGGACGCCCACCACCCGCGCTGACGGCATGCGCTCGGCCAGGGCTATCGCGATGCCGGCCGCCAGCCCGCCGCCGCCGAGTGGCACCACCACCAGCTTGAGCTCGGGCGCGTCACGGCGAAGCTCAAGGCCCAGCGTGCCCTGACCGGCCACGACCTCTTGCTGGTCGAAGGCGTGCACCATGGTCTTGCCCTCCTCCCGGGCCACGGTCGCCGCGGCCTTGCCGGCCTCGTCGTAGCCGCCCTCCACCAGCCGCACCTCGCCGCCGTACTGGCGCACCGCCGCGACCTTCGCGAGCGGCGCGCCCGCCGGCATCACGAGCGTGGCCTTGGCACCCATCTCGCGCGCCGCGAACGCCACGGCCTGCGCGTGGTTGCCCGCGCTGGCGGCCACCACGCCGCGGCGAAGCGCCTCCTCGGGCAGCCGCGCGATCGCGTTGAAGGCGCCGCGCGCCTTGAAGGAGCCCGTGAGCTGCAGGCTCTCGGCCTTCAGCAGCACCCGGGTGCCCACCCGCCGCGAAAGCTCGCCCGCCGGCACCAGTGGGGTCTCCCGCACGCGGCCCGAGATCAGGCGCGCCGCATCCTCGATGTTGGCTTCCGTAACGCTCGAGTCGACCACAGCCATGCAGTGCTGAGAGTATTCGCAGCATGCCGACTGGGGAGGAGACAGCCTCACTCCTGTCGCGCACCGAGGTCTTCTCGGGCCTGGAACGGCGCGAGCTGGACGAGGTCGTGCACGTTTCCGTGCCGCGGCGCTGGGAGCGCGGCGAGGTGATCTTCAGGGAGGGCGACGAGGGCGATACCACCTACCTGCTGATGTCGGGCGCGATCCTGTTGACGCGCGAGCACCAGGACGGGCGCGTGGTGGCCATTGCCGAGCTGCGCAGCGGCGACATGTTCGGTGAGCTGGCGATGTTCCGCGGCGAGAAGCGCTCTGCCACCGCCGAGGCGATCGAGCCCACCGAGGCGGTGGCGCTGCTTGCCCCAGACGTGCAACGGCTGATCAAGCAGAACCCCGACATCGCGAGCAAGCTGCTGAAGGCGCTTGCCGAGCGCGTGAGCCGCACCACCGAGCGGCTGCTGCAGCAGTCCTTCCAGACGGTGTCCGGCCGCGTGGCCAGCGCGCTGCTGTCCCAGACCGCGGCGCGCAAGGCCGAGCTCGGAGAGGTGGACGGCGACGTGCTGATCGAGGCGACGCAGGCGGAGATCGCGGGGCTGTCGGGGACCTCGCGGGAGAGCGCCAGCCGCTTCCTCGCCACGTTGGAGCGCGCCGGGGTCGTGACGCTGGGTCGCGGGAAGGTGACGGTGCATGACCCGGAACGGCTCCGAAACTACATCCACTGACCCGTACGCGGCCAGGCGCGCGCGCATGGTCGAGCGCCAGCTGGAGCGCCGCGGCATCGACGACCCGCGTGTGCTCGAGGCGATGGGGTCGGTGCCGCGCGAGCGCTTCGTGGACGAGCGAGACCGGCGCCGCGCCTACCGGGACGGGGCGCTGCGGATCGGCGAGGGGCAGACCATTTCCCAGCCCTGGATCGTGGCGTGCATGGCCATGCTGCTGAAGCTGAAGGGCGGCGAGCGCGTGCTGGAGGTGGGCACCGGGTCGGGCTACGCGGCCGCCGTGCTCTCGCGGCTCTGCGAGCGGGTCGTGACCGTGGAGCGCCACCGGGAGCTGGCCGACCGAGCCCGCGAGCTGCTGCGAGAGCTCCACTACGACAACGTCGAGGTGCGCGATGGCGACGGCTCGCTGGGCGCCCCCGACCAGGCTCCGTTCGACGGCATCTCGGTCACGGCCACAGCCGCCAGCGAGCCGCCCCCGCCGCTGTTCGAGCAGCTGGCGCCCGGCGGCACGCTTGTCTGCCCGGTCGGCCGCGCCGGCCGCGAGCTTCTGATGCGCTTCCGCGGCGGCGAGGAGGAGGCGGTCGTGCCGGTGCGGTTCGTGCCGCTGGTGGAGGAATGATCCGCGAGTTCTCGGCGGGCGGGGTGGTGGTGCGCCGCTTCCGCGGCCGCCCGTTCGTGGCGGTCGTGCGGGTTCGGGAGGGCGTGCTGGCCCTGCCGAAGGGCCACCCCGACGACGGCGAGTCCTCGGCCGAGGCGGCGCGCCGCGAGGTCCGCGAGGAGGCGGGCGTGGAGGCCGAGCCCGTCGAGAAGCTGGGCGACGTGCGCTACTGGTACTCGCGCGACGGCGAGCGGGTGATGAAGATCGTCAGCTTCTTCCTGTTCCGCTACCTGTCCGGGAGCGTCGACGACCACGACGACGAGGTCGAGGCCGCCGAATGGATCCCGCTGGAGGAGGCGCCGGACCGTCTGGCCTACGACGGCGAGCGGAGGATGGCGGCAACCGCCCTGTCCACGCTGGCGTCCGGCCGCTAGGCTGCCGCGCGGTGTTCGTCCTCAACTTCTACTCGCCGGTATTCGTCGATCAGCTCAAGCGCGGGCGCAAGACGGCGACCATCCGCCTGGGCGACAAGAGCAAGAAGTACCGCAAGGGCGAGGTGGTGCTGATCACCGTGGGCTTCCAGCACTCGCCCCGCGAGCGCATCTTCGAGGCGGTGATCGACACCGTCGAGGTCAAGCGCGTGGACGAGCTCTCCCCGCGCGACATCGAGCACGACAACCCCGAGTTCCGCCGCATCGACGAGATGGTCCACTTCCTCGAGCAGATCTACGGCCGCAAGGTCGAGCTGGACGACACCGTCACCGTGGTGCGCTTCTCGCAGATCTCCGACCGCCCCTCGGAGATCGCCGACCGCCTGCGCCCCGGCGGCCCCCCGCAGAACTAGCCCTACCCGAGGCCGCCACCGGTGGCGTAGGGGGCCCGGACCTCCGCGGGCAGCACGCCGGCCCGGACGCGCGCCATGGAACGCGGTTACACGTTCTTCCGCTTGCGGGCCACCATCGCCACGTAGTGCAGCGGCTCGCCGCTCGTCGAGAGGCGGTGCCGGTACTCGCGCTCCTCGCACAGCTCGAGCGTGCCGTCGTCGAACATGCGGTTGATCAGCT
>DAIMGB010000235.1:0-4133 GCA_036724195.1 Thermoleophilaceae bacterium | reverse complement strand
CGGACCGTGTGCTCGCCCAGGTCGGTCAGGCCGCGGATGTTGCAGTGCGGGCCGGGGCCGTAGATCGGCGTCACGCCGGGCGGCGAGAACGCGTTCAGGCCGTTGGCGATCACGTCGTCGTGGTTGTGCCCGGAGGCCGAAGGCTGCTCCTTGTCGGACTCGTCGGCCGGGCCCGTGCAGGTCTTCATCTGCCAGTACTTGCCCGTCTCGAGCCTGTTGCCGTTGTTCACCACCACGCCGGTCTCGCCCGTGTCGCCGGCCACGCCGGCGAGCGCGTTGTCGAACTTGTTGATCAGCTCCATGTCGCGCACGCCGAGCTTGTAGACCTCGTCGAGGCCGCGGTCAATCTGGGCGCGGTCACAGAGCGGCTGGTCGTTGTAGACCTGGCAGCCGAACGGCTCCGACACCTCGATGCCGAGCACCACGGCGAGCTTGCCCTGGTTGATCACCTTGCGCGCCTGGAACGGGTTCGTGACGATCCGGAACCAGCCCTTGCCGGGGCCGCCGTTCTGGGCGTCTATGTAGTTCTCCAGCTCGCGGATCCGCTGCGACTGCAGCCGGACGGCGTCCATCTCGTCGCACGAGTTCTTCTTCAGCGGATAGATCTCGCAGAGCACCTTGTTCTCCACGAACAGGTTCACGAACACGCGCTGGCCGCCGCGCCAGGACCGCTCGAGCCACCTGTAGTAGCTCTGCTCGTGGGTCAGCGAGGCGTGGTTCGGCCAGTCCTTGAAGGTCGGCCAGCCGACCGGGTCGTGCGTGTGCGCCGGGTTGCCGAACGAGATGGCGTTCTCGAGCACGGCGCCGGACCCGTTCGGGTAGTGGTCGGGGCAGTCGGTCAGCGCCGTGGGCGCCCCGAACGGGCTCCACGGACGGCCGCAGTGCGCCCGTCCGCCGAGGAACTCGAAGGCCATCATGTGCATGTGCGCGTCGAGGTAGCCGCGCGTCTCTCCGTAGGACTGCTTGCCCTTGAAGGGCTTGCCGGTCACGTCCACCTCGACCTCGGGATAGGCCGGGCAGCCGCTCGTCTTCTGGAACGCGAACAGCCCCGCATTGCCGGCGCTCGCGGGATCCACCAGCGTCAGCTCGCCCGCCGGCCCCGAGGCGCTGAGCGCCTTGCCGCTGGCCAGCGAGACGATCCTGAACGCGCCCGGGCCGGCGGAGTCAACGCGCCAGTTGGATGCCTGGTCGGCGCTGGCCGACGTCTCCACGCGGCCCTGGTCGCCCACCAGCGGCACGCTCACCGAGCGCGCCGCCATGAAGTCCCGCGCCCGCCCGTAGAAGAGGTACTCGCCGAGCGCGGTGGCCTGCATCCGGAAGCCCTCGGCGCCGGCGTCCGCGACGCGGTAGCCGCCGCTCGGGCTCTTCGCCACCGGCTTCCCGGCCGTCTTCGAGACGAGCGAGTAGCAGCCGTTGGCGAGGGCATAGCGGGCGTTCGAAGCCGAAGCCCCGAAGGCAGACCCTGTTCCCACCCCCACCGAAAGCGCGAGACACAGCGCCCCGGTCGCCGCTAGGCGCCTCATTGGCCCACTCTAACCCCAAGCCGCGTAGGGCGCCGCCGCTTACTGCGGCTGGGTAGGGAGGGGGTGCTCGACGAGTTTCTTTCCCATAGGTGAAGAAAATCGTCACGGACCCCCCTCACCCAGCGTGTCGTTCGCCCCTAGCAGTCCCTTGCCAGCGCGAGGAACTCTCCGCGCGTGCGCGCGTCGTTGCGGACCAGCCCGTGCAGCGCGGAGGTGACCGTGCGCGTGCCCGGCTTCTGGACACCGCGCAGCGACATGCACATGTGCTCGGCCTCCAGCACGACGCCCACGCCCTTCGGCATGAGCTGCTCCTCGAGCCAGTCGCCGATCTGCTTGGTCAGCCGCTCCTGCACCTGGAGCGCGCGCGCGAAGCGGTCGACCACCCGCGCGAGCTTCGACAGCCCGATGATGCGGTCGCCCGGCAGGTAGCCCACGTGCGCGACGCCCACGAAGGGCAGCATGTGGTGCTCGCAGAGCGAGTGGAACGGGATCGACCTGGCCACGACCAGCTCGTCGTAGCCGCCGTCGTTGGGGAACGTCGTGAGGTCGAAGGGCTCGGGCGTGAGCAGCTCGGCGTAGGCCTCCGCCATCCGGCGCGGCGTCCGTTCGCGGCCCTCGGTGCCGAGGTCGGCGCCCAGGGCCCGCAGCAGCTCGCCGGCGGCGAGCTCGGCGGCCATCGGGTCGATCGAGCGCCTCATCGCGCGCCCACCGCCAGCTCCTCGAGCGGCTGGTCCGGATCGGCCAGCCGGTCCCTGTCGACCGGCTCGCCGCCCTGCACCAGCGCCTGGATCGGGTCGGTCACGTCCCAGACGTTCACGTTCATGCCCGCCATCACGCGCCCATCGCGCAGCCAGAACGCGATGAACTCGCGGCCGTCGCGGTCGCCCCGGAACACCACGTCGTCGTCGGGACCGCCGTAGCCGCTGTACTCCATGCCCACGTCGTACTGGTCCGAGAAGAAGTAGGGCACGCGGTCGTAGGCGTCGCTGCTGCCGAGCATCGAGCGGCCCGCGGCAAGACCCTGGTTCAGGGCGTTGGCCCAGTGCTCGACCCGCAGCGTCCCGAACTGCGGGTGGCGGTGGTTGGCCACGTCGCCGGCGGCGAACACCCCCGGCGCGCTCGTCGCCAAACGTTCGTCCACCACGATGCCGTTGTCCACGTCGATGCCCGCCGCCTGGGCGAGCTCGCTGCGCGGCACCACCCCCACGCCCACCACCACGAAGTCGCAGTCCACGGCGGCGCCGGACGTCAGCCGGACTCGCTCCACGCGCTCGCCGCCCTCGAACCCGTCCACTCCCTCGCCAAGCCTCAGCTCTACGCCGTGCTCGGCGTGCAGATCCCGGTATACGGCGCCGACCTCGGCGCCCAGCACGCGCTGCAGCGGGACCTCCATCGGGTCCACGAGCGTCACCTCGGCTCCCATCGAGCGCGCCGACGCCGCCACCTCCGCGCCGATCCAGCCGGCGCCCACCACGACCAGCTTCGCGCCAGGCCGGATGCCCTCGCGGATCGCCTCCGAGTCCTCGAGGTCGCGCAGGTAGTGGATCCCGGCCAGGTCCGAGCCGTCGATCCGCAGCCGCCGCGGCTCCGCTCCAGTGGCCAGAAGCAGGCTCTTGAAGCCGAGGCGCTCGCCGTCGGCGAGCACGAGCTCGCGCTCGGCCAGGCGCAGCTCGACCGCGCGCGTGGAGGGCCGCAGCTCGATCTGGTGTTCCTCGTAGAAGGCCTGGTCGTGCACGTACGCGCTCTCGCGCGTGACCTCGCCGCGCAGGAAGTCCTTCGAGAGCGGCGGCCGCTCGTATGGCAGCCCGCCCTCCGCGCCCACCAGCACGAGCGGGCCCTCGAACCCCTCGCTCCGCAGGCTCTCAGCGGCCTTCGCGCCGGCCAGGCCGCCGCCTAGGATCACGAACCGTTCATCGCTCATGCCTGCTTTGCGCCGGCACGGCGCCGGCTCTTACCTGCCGAGGCCGCTTTGCGCGTACTGCGAGTGCAGGCGGAGGTCGTGGGCCATGCGCTTGACGTCGCGTGCCTGGTCGTCCATGACGAACGTGATGCCCACGCCGGTGCGGCCCGCGCGGCCGGTGCGCCCGACGCGGTGCACGTAGGCGTCGCGGTCGGCCGGGGCGTCGAAGTTGACCACGTGCGTGATGTCGTCCACGTCGATGCCGCGCGCCGCCACGTCGGTGGCCACGAGCGTGTCCACCGAGCCGGAGTGGAAGCGGTTGAGCGCCTTCTCGCGCTGCGACTGCGTGCGGTTGCCGTGCATGGCGACCGCCGAGATGCCCTGCTTGCCGAGGCGCTTCACGAGCCGGTCGGCGCCGCGCTTGGTGCGCACGAACACGAGCGTCCGCCCGCGGTCGTCGTCGCGCAGGACGCGCACGAGTGAGCCGAGCTTGTCCTCGTGGCGGACCGCCACGAAGCGGTGCTCGACCTCGCCCTTCGCCTTCGCCGAGGCCTCCTGCGAATGGCGGCGAGGGTTGTGCGTGTAGGCGTCGGCCACGCGGCCGGCATCGCCCTCGAGCGTGGCTGAGAGGAAGAGGGTCTGGCGCTTGCGCGGTGTCTTCGCGACGATGCGGTCGACCGCCGGGCGGAAGCCCATGTCGAGCATGCGGT
>DAIMGB010000234.1:0-4155 GCA_036724195.1 Thermoleophilaceae bacterium | reverse complement strand
CGGCAGCGGCGGGATCCGGCTGCGCCGGCAGCGAAGCGACGGCGGCCGGAGTCGCGGCCGCCTTGCGCGAGTCGGACTTCAGCGCGGCGTAGGCGGCGGCGACCGCGCCGGCGGCGAGCACCAGCGTGACAGCGAGGACGGTGACGGCGGTGCGCCAGCCGGGGGTCGTGCCGAGTCCGTCGGTGCTGGCCTCGCCGCATTCCAGGCACCAGTCCTGGCCAGGGGCGAGCGCCGCGCCGCAGGTCGGGCACGGGTGGAGGACGGCCGGCTCGTCCGGCGCCGATGCTGGCGCCAGGTCGTGCTCGAAGGCCGCCCCGTGCGGCGCCTCAGGCGCCTCGGTTTCCCGAAGGAGGGTCTCCACGCTCATCAGAGTTTGACAGGTTGAACGGCCAAATCCCCCAAAAGTCGCGGTCCTAACCGCTGCTAATGAGGGTCAGGCGGGCCGCCACCGACCAGGTCGCGGCCAGTAGGGCGCAGCTGCTCGTCGAGCTCGATCTGCCAGAAGTAGCGGGTGAACGTCATGCCCGAGCGGTACTCGCCGACGTGCGGATGCACCGCTTCCCCGCGGGCCATGGCGACGATCAGCTCGGGATACGTGCGCCCGGGCAGCGCGGCGTACATCGGGGCGGGGAACGCCCCGCCGAAACGTGTGTTGACATCCGTGATGCCCAGTCCGGTCTCCCGGTCGCGGAATGCCTGAACGGTGCACGGGCCGCGCACGCCCAGCGCCTCGACGACATCGCGGCCCAGGTCCACGAGCTGGCGATCGTCGATCACCGTGCCCTTGATCGACTCTCCTCCACGCGACTCGATCATCGTGCGCGGGATGGCGTTGAGGCAGCGCCCGTCGCGGTCCGACAGCAGGTCGATGGAGAACTCGGGGCCGTCCATCAGCCGCTGGACCATCACCGGCTCGTCGACGTAGCCGACGAAGAACTCGGCCTCCGCGCGCGTCCGCGCCGCATGGATCGACCGCGCGCCCGAGCCGCGCCGTGGCTTGACCATCACCGCGCCGTCCAGCTCGCCCATCCGCTCCGGCAGGACGGTGGGCGGCGAGGGCAGCCCGAGGCGCTCCAGGAGCAGGTGCGTCTCGTACTTGTCGTACGTCGCGGCCGCGACGTCCGGATCCGGGACCAGCGCCTGCGGCAGCCGGCCGTCGGCGCGGGCCTGGGCGAGCGTCTCGATGTCGAGGTCGGTCAGCGGGACGATCGCGCCCACGCCGTGCTCGGAGCACAGCGCCGCCAGCGCCGGGACGTAGCCGGGGTCCGTGATCAGCGGGACGGTCGTGCGGACGGTGGCCGCGTACTGGGCAGGCGCGAGCGGGTTCGGATCAGCAGCGACGACCGTCGCGTGCTGGGCGAAGGCAGCGACGATGTCGTAGCGCTTGCCGACTCCGGTGAGCAGTACCGCGGACACGGCGGCGCATGATGGCTACCCGGGGACCACGATGTGGTCGAGGGGCAGTCCGGGGAACGCGCTGCGGGCCGCCGAGGCGCGGCGGCCGTTGCGCAGGAAGAGCTGGGAGTCGTAGCTACGGGCCCCGAGCGGGCGTACCTCTAGGCGCTCGAAGCAGGTGGCGAAGTCGAGGGGCCCGCGGTAGATGTAGACGGGGAAGCGCCAGCCGTGCTCGTAGATCCAGTTCGCCGCCGCCTGGCGCTCGTTGTCGCACGTGACCGCCACGAGCCGCGCCGCCGGATGGCTGTCGGCCCAGGCCTGGAGGTCGTAGAAGGCGCGGCTCTGAACGCACGACGGGCACAGCCACCAGAACGACTGGACGCCGACGTCGCCGTGCGACGTGCCGAAGCCCAGCCGCGACGCGCGCAGGTTGGGCGGCAGCGGGACGTCCAGGGCGCCCGAGCTGGGGTCCGATGTGGCGTTGCCCAGCGCTGTGCTCGGCAGCGTCATCCAGCGCTCGGAGGGCAGGAAGGGCCGGGTGTGCCCGTGGGCCTGGCGGTACTCATAGATCGACTGGGCGATGGTCAGGCCGCTCGCCAGCGGGCGGCCCGCCGGGTCGAAGAGGCGCTCGCCCCCGCGCTGCGTGATGCCGCCCAGCGAAGCATCGAGGCGCGCGGCGCAATCCGGCGCGGTGACCACCGTGACCGGCGCGTCGATGCCCGCCGCCGCGAGCCGCCCCGGCGCGTCGCCGGGCGTGCCGCACATCACCGCCAGCGCCGCGACCGTGTCGGTGCCACCGCCTGCCGCGCCCCGCGCGAAGGAGCGGTCGGCGCGTGTCCGGGCGGGCGTCAGGGCGAGGTAGCGCACGAGCAGGTAGCGCCCGCTGCCGCGCAGGGCGCTCAGGTCCAGGTCGGGCACGTAGCTGGGCGCGGACGCGGACCGCGCAATGCCGTGCGCGTAGTCCAGGCGCCGCACGACGCGGTGGCCGCTGAGGATCACGATCGCCGTGGGACTCGCCACGCCGTAGCGCTTGGCGATCCGCGCACGCGGGTCGCCGACCACCGGGAAGTGCCAGTGCAGCGAGCGCGCGAAGGCCCGCGATGAGCGCGTGTCCTCGTGGAAGCCGATGCCCTGGATGCTCAGGCGGTGCGCCTCGCGCGCCGCCCACCCCGCGACGTGGCGCGCCTCCACGCGGCAGGCGGTGCAGTACTTGTTGAAGAAGACCAGGGCCCGCGGCCTGGCGGCATGCGCGGCGCCGGGCGCCAGCAACAGCGCCCCGAGGGCGCCCAGCGAGGCCAAGCGGCGAATCCGTGCCACCTCCTCGATGACGATAGACGTCAGCTCATGTCCCAGCCGCCGCTCGCGCCCTTGTAGAGCCCCGAGCCGCGAACGAGCATCAGCGCCGTGCGGCGCAGGACCTCGGCGTCCAGGCGCCAGGAGCGGTGCTCGATGTAGAAGAGGTCGAGCTCGATGCGCTCGGACCACGGCAGCGTTGCGCGGCCCTGGACCTGCGCCCACCCGGTGATCCCCGGCCTGACCGCTAGGCGGCCCCGCTGGCGATCGGTGTACTGCGCGACCTGCACCGGGATCGTCGGCCGCGGGCCGATGACCGCCATCTCCCCGCGCAGGACGTTGACGAGGTTCGGGAGCTCGTCGATCGAGAAGCGGCGCAGCACGGCGCCGACGCGCGTGATGCGCGGGTCGCCTTCGTTGACCGCCATCCCCGCCCCGATGCCCTCGGCGCCCTGGACCATGGTGCGCAGCTTGACCACGTCGAACTCGTGACCGTCGCGCCCCACGCGCAGCTGGCGGTAGAGCGGATGACCCTTCGACTCCAGCCGGATCGCCACGAGGGCCGCGGCCAACAGGGGCGCGGTGACCAGCAGGGCGCCGCCGGCCACGACGATGTCGAACAGCCGCCTCATCGCGTGCCCTCCGCGGCCTCCCAGCCGGCCGGGGTTCCGTGGCGCAGCCAGTCCCAGAGCCCGGCGGCGATCGTCGCGGTCGTCAGCACGTAGTAGCGCGCAACGAGCAGCGGGCGGGCGCGCACCGCGCCGCCCGCCAGCGCGGCGGCCAGGAGCGCCACCTGCGCCGCGAACGTCACGACGTACAGCGCGCTCTCGAAGAGCAGCAGCGCGTTGGCCGCGAGCGCGACGACGTGCAGGAACGGCGTGGCGTAGCGCAGGACCCGGTGCGAGGCCATCATCACGGCGTAGCGCGGCGGGTAGCCCCGCGGCGAGAGCATCCCCCCGCGCAGGACGATCGGCCACGTGTGGCTCATCATCCGCCGCTTGCGGGCGAACTCGCCCTCGATGGACGGGACCATCTTCTCCGTCGCGCGGGCCTCCGCCTGGTAGACGGCCCGCCACCCGCGCTTGACGAGGTTGAAGGGGAGCGACAGGTCGTGGCCCATGATCGGGTCGACCTCGACATAGGCCTCGCGGCGGACCGCGTAGATCGCGCCGTTGCCGGCGGTGACGCTCGCCAGTCGCGACTCCGTGGCCCGCAGCCACAGCTCGTAGCGCCAGTAGGTGCCCTCCTGGTTCGTCCCGGCCTCGCCGACGAAGTGCACCTGGCCGCAGGCGTAGCCCACCTCGGGGTCGGCGAAGGCCTCGACCAGCCGGCGCAGCGCGTCGGGCTCCCACGTCGCGTTCGCATCGGAGAAGGCGACGAGCTCGCCTGTCGCCTCGCGCACCGCGGCGTCCTGCGCGCGGACCTTGCCGCCCCACAGCAGCTCGAGGACGAGATCCGCGCCCGCGG
>DAIMGB010000233.1:0-4174 GCA_036724195.1 Thermoleophilaceae bacterium | reverse complement strand
GCCTACGCGCGGGCGAATGGATCGCCGCCCTTGGGGGAGTCGCCCTGCTGGTGGCCCTGTTCCTGCCCTGGTACGACGAGGGCGCGGCCAGCCCAACCGGATGGGAGTCGTTCGCCGTGCTCGACGTCATCTTCGCGCTGGTCGGCGTGGCCGCCGTGCTGCTGCTCGTGGTCACAGCCCAGCAGCCCAGCCCGGCGCTACCGATCGCGATGGCCTCGCTGCTCACGCTGGGCGGCATGGTGGTTCTGGTGCTTGCAGTGATCCGCGCGGTCGACCTGCCGTCGGACGCAAGCGCGCGCGACGCGGGCGTGTGGCTGGCGCTGGCGGCCTCGCTTGCGATCTCCGCGGGCGGCGCGCTGGCCATGCGCGACGAGCGCCTCTCCACGGCGGGACGGCACGTGGACCTCACCGGGCGCCCGACGCCGGAGCCGCCGGAGATCGAGGCCTGGCAGGCCCCGCGCGCCGGGCAATGACCTTCGCCCGGCTGCGCACGTGGGACTGGGTGGCGTTCATCGCGGCACTGGCCCTCCTGTTCGTGACCGCCACCGACTGGTACAGCACGAAGGCCGGCGACGCGGCGCGCCAGGTCGAGAAGCTCGCCCAGCCGCACGGAGCGCTCGCCGGCGAGGTCGAGCGCACCGTGCAGCACGATGCACGCGTCGAGGCCGAGAGCCAGGAGAAGAACGCCTGGCAGGTGACCGGCGCGATCGACCGCGTGATTCTGATCGGCCTGCTGGCCACGTCTGCCCTTGGCGTGCTCGCCGCCTTCAGCGCTGCCTCGGAGCGCGTCTGGCGCGGCGCGATACCGCCCGCGGGCCTGCCCGGGATCACGGCCGGCGTGACCGCGCTGCTCGTTGTCTACCGCGTGGTGCAGGAGCCGGGGTTCGACCCGTCCACCACTGTGAAGCTCGGCGCGCCGCTGGCGCTGCTCGTGCTGGGCGTGATCTGCTTTGCCAGCGCGAGCACGCTGCGGGCGCCGCCCCGCGAGGGCAACGCCCCATGGACCCAGGAGAAGGCAGCGGCTTGAGCCTCGAGCCGGGCCTCGAGGTGCGCGAAGGCGACCGCACGATCGGCACCGGCACCCACGAGCGCCGCGTGATCGACACGGCCGCCTTCGGCGGCGACGCCTCCTAGGCCTGCGCGGGGGCCTCCTGCGGGATCGCGCCGATGCTCTGCATCATCCCGAGCGTGTCCCAGCTGTTCCAGGACTCGACGACCTTGCCGTCCTCGATGCGGTCGATGCCGATACCCGTGACCGTGCTCGAGTTGCCGGTCGGCTCGATGCCCATGATCGGTCCGTTGTGCGTCCCGGTCCCGGTCCAGCGCGTGGCAACGTAGTCGCCCTCGGCCACCTGCAGCCCTATCTCGAAGCTGAGGTCCGGGAAGGCCTCGCGGTACATCCCGATGGCCTTCTTGGCTCCCTCCAGGCCCTCGTCGGCAAACGGGTTGTAGGCGTCGTGGTCCACGGCGTCGGGGGCGACGATCTCGTCGAGGGCGTCCACGTTCCCCTCGCTGAAGATCTCGAAGAAGCGGCGGGCTACCGCCTTGTTCTCCTCGGACATGGTGCTCCTTCCATCGGGTGCGAGTCCAAGCGACCCTACGCCCAGGCCCCGGGCGAGTCAACGCCTAGAATCGGCGCCCGATGATCGACCGCGAACAGGTGCTCCACGTGGCCAAGCTGGCCCGCCTGAAGCTCACCGAGGACGAGGTCGAGCGGATGGCCGGCGAGCTCTCGGCCATCCTCGAGCACGTCGACAACATCAACGAGCTCGACCTCGAGGGGGTCGAGCCGACCGCTCACGTGGTGCCGCTGGAGAACGTGCTGCGCGCGGACGAGCCCCGGCCCAGCCTGCCGCGCGAGCGGGCGCTCGAGGCCGCGCCCGACGCCGACGAGACGGGCTTCCGGGTTCCGAGCCCCGGCCAGGGATGAGCGACGAGCTGATCGCGCTGACGGCCGCCCAGGCCGCCGAGCGGGTGCGCGCGGGCGAGCTGTCGCCGCGGGAGCTGTTCGAGGCCTACCGCGAGCGCGCCGCGGCCGACGAGCACGGCGCCTACCTGTGGGTGGCCGACGAGGCGCCCGACACGCCCTCCGACGCGCCGCTGGGCGGCGTGCCGCTGGCCGTGAAGGACCTGTTTTGCGTCGAGGGCGTGCCCAGCACCGCCGCCTCGCGCATCCTGGAGGGCTACAGGCCGCCCTACACGGCCACGGCCGTCGAGCGCCTGGTGCGGGCGGGCGCGCCGGTGCTCGGCAAGACCAACCAGGACGAGTTCGCGATGGGCTCGTCGAACGAGAACTCCGGCTACGGACCGGTCAGCAACCCATGGGACCGCGAGCGCGTGCCCGGCGGCTCGAGCGGCGGCAGCGCCGCGGCGGTGGCGGCGGGGACCGCGCCCTGGGCGATCGGCACCGACACGGGGGGCTCGATCCGCCAGCCGGCCTCGCTCTGCGGCATCGTCGGGCTGAAGCCCACCTACGGGGCGGTCTCGCGCTACGGGATGATCGCCTTCGCCTCCTCGCTCGACCAGTGCGGGCCCCTCACCAGGGACGTGACCGACGCCGCGCTGCTGCTGCGCCATCTGGTTGGCCGCGACCCCTGCGACTCGACCTCGCTGGACTTCCCCGAGCCCATAGAGCTGCCGAGCGAGGAGCGGCTCGACGGCCTGAGGGTGGGCGTGTGGGGCTTCGAGGAGGACGGCCTCGACCCCGGCGTGGCGGCCGTCTGCCGCGCGGCCGTGGACAGGATCGAGGAGCTGGGCGGCTCGGCAACGGAGATCCAGCTGCCGCACGCCGGCCACGGGCTGTCGGCCTACTACGTGATCGCCCCGGCCGAGGCAAGCGCAAACCTGGCGCGCTACGACGGCGTGCGCTACGCGTCGCGCAGCGGCAACGGCGACCTGACCTCGATGTACGAGCAGACCCGCCATGACGGCTTCGGCGACGAGGTCAAGCGGCGCATCATGCTTGGCACCTACGCGCTCAGCTCCGGCTACTACGAGGCCTACTACGGCAGCGCGCAGAAGGTGCGCACCCGCATCGCGCAGGACTTCAGCTCCGCCTTCGAGCAGGTCGACCTGATCGTGACGCCCACCTCGCCGACGGTCGCCTTCAAGCTCGGTGAGCGCACCGCCGACCCGCTGGCGATGTACCTGTCCGACTACTTCACCGTGCCGATGCCGCTGGCCGGGCTGCCGGCCATCTCGATCCCCTGCGGGCTGTCCGATGGCCTGCCGGTTGGGCTGCAGCTGGCCGGCCCGGCCTTCAGCGAGAACCGCATCCTGAGCGCCGCCTACGCGCTGGAGCGGGCGCTCGGCTTCGAGGGGGTGCCGAGGCTGTGAGCGAGTTGGAGCCCGTCATCGGCATCGAAATCCATGTGCAGTTGAAGACCCGGACGAAGATGTTCTGCGGCTGCGCCCTGTCGTTCGGCGACGCTCCGAACACCCACACCTGCCCGATTTGCCTCGGACACCCCGGGACCCTGCCGGTCACGAACGCACAGGCGGTGCACTTCGGGCTGATGATCGGCATGGCGCTCGGCTGCGAGATCGCGCAGCGCTCGATCTTCCACCGCAAGAACTACTTCTATCCCGACCTGCCGAAGGGCTACCAGATCTCCCAGTACGACATCCCGCTTGCCAGCGGCGGGAGGCTGGGCGACGTGCGCATCCACCGCGTGCACCTGGAGGAGGACGCGGCGAAGCTCGTGCACGCGGGGGCGTCGGGGCGCATCCACGGCGCCGAGGCCAGCGTCGTGGACTTCAATCGAGGCGGCACGCCGCTGGTGGAGATCGTGACCGAGCCCGACCTGCGCTCGGCGGCCGACGCCGCCGCGTTCGGCCGCCTGCTCCAGGCCACCTTGCGGGCGATGGGCGTGTCCGACGTGAACATGGAGGAGGGCTCGCTGCGCATGGACGCGAACGTGTCGGTTCGCCCCGCTGGCAGCGCGACGCTCGGCACCAAGACCGAGCTGAAGAACATGAACTCGTTCCGCTTCCTCGAGCGCGGGATCGAGGCGGAGATCGAGCGCCAGGAGGCCATCGTGGCCGAGGGCGGCGAGGTGGAGCAGGAGACGCTGCACTTCGACCCCAGGAGCGGCTCGATCACCTCGCTGCGCTCCAAGGAGGAGGCGCACGACTACCGCTACTTCCCCGAGCCCGACCTGGTGCCGCTGGCGCC
>DAIMGB010000232.1:0-4177 GCA_036724195.1 Thermoleophilaceae bacterium | reverse complement strand
GATGCCCAGCCGCTCCAGCACCTCCGGGAGGGCCGCGAGCTCGGGACGGCTGCGCAACAGCGCGACCGGCAGCGGGGTGAGAAAGCCGCGCACCTCGCTCTGTCCGATGACCGGGGAGCGGCGCCGCGGGCGTGCCTGCAGCGCGGCGGCGTGGGCGGCGAAGCGGCTGGGGGCTGCTCCCAGGCGGGCCCGGCGGCCGAGCGATCGGCGCGCCGCCTCTAGGACCCCGGCCAGGTCGCCGCCGTGAATGCCGTGCATGCCGGCGGCCTCGAAGAAGGCCGCGCCCGCGCGGTCGGACTCCACGCCCGCCCCGATCGCCTCCAGGCGGTCGAGCACCACCCCCCACAGCTCGCGCACCCCCTCCGGGTCGGGCGGCACCAGCCGCAGCTCGGGGCAGCGCGACATCGCCTCGCCCACGCGCATGCCGCGCATCACGCCGAAGGCCTCCGCGGGCGCGGACACCTCCCCCACCACCTGCTCGCGGCCGGCCTCGGGCGCCAGTGCCAGGGGCTCCGAGAGCATCGCGCCACGTTCCCCCAGGGCCGCCAGCAGCTCGAAGCGGGGATAGAGGACGCAGACCACCATGAACGAACACATGTTCGCATGGCGGTCAACCCGCCGCGCGTTAGAGCAGGCCGGCCGCCACCACCAGGCCGAGCACCGCGGTCCGGAAGGCGTGCTCCGGCAGCCGCCGGAAGGCGATGGCGCCCGCCACATGGCCAGCCGCGACCAGCCCGAGCAGCGGCAGCACCAGGCCCACCCCGGGCGCAGCGCGAGAGCCGGAGACGGCCAGGAGCAGCGCGCCGCCCGCGACGTTCATCCCGAGGAAGCCGGCCGACAGCGAGGCGCGCAGCTCGGCGGGCCGCAGGCCCTCGGCCTCAAGCCAGAGTACGAGCGGCGGCCCACTGACGCCTAGCGAGGTGGTGAGCGCCCCGCTCGTCACGCCCGCCAGCCCCGCCGACCCGAGCCCCACGCTGCCCGTGCTCTCGCGCGGCGGCGGCGTTTGCCTGCGCAGCTGGAAGAGGCCGGCCAGCAGCACCGCCACCCCCACGCCCAGCTGCAGCCCCGCCTTCGGCAGCAGCTCCAGCGCCAGCAGCCCGAGGCCCAGCCCGGGCAGCGCCGCCGCGAGCATCGGGAGGATCGCCCTCCAGCGCACCCTGGTCCAGCCGGCGTCGCTGATCACCAGCACGCTCAGCAGCGCGCCGAGGATGGCCAGCAAGGTCACTGCCTCGTGCGGGTCGAGCACGGCGAACAGCGCGGGGCCGGCGATCAGCGCGAAGCCGAAGCCGGTGGCGGACTGGGCGGTCGCGCCGACGAGCGTGGCCGCGGCGGCGAGGATCAATCGACCGCGGTCAGGGCCTTCGGGAAGCCCGTGAGGATCTCGCAGCCGTCCTCGGTGACGGCCACCAGGTCCTCGATGCGCACGCCCAGCTCCCCCGGCAGGTAGACGCCGGGCTCCACGGTGACGAGGTTGCCGGCCTCGAGCGAGCCCTCGGCCGACTTGGTCAGCCGCGGCTCCTCGTGCACCTCGAGCCCGACGCCGTGGCCCAGCCCGTGCCCGAAGTGCTCGCCGTACCCGGTGGCGTCGATCAGGTCGCGCGCCACGGCGTCCACAGCAGCGCAACCGGCGCCGGCGCGCACCGCCTCCACGGCGGCCTCCTGCGCGGAGAGCACGAGCTCGTAGACCTCGGTCGCATGGTCGTCGAGCGGACCGGTGGCGAAGGTGCGCGTGCAGTCCGAGCAGTAGCCGTCGAGCAGCGCCCCCATGTCCACCACCACGAGCGTGCCGGAGGGGATCTCCACGTTGCGCGGTGTGGCGTGCGGCAGCGCGCTGTTCTCGGCCGCGGCCACGATCACCGGGAAGGACGGGCCCTCGGCGCGCTCGCGCAGCTCGTTCTCGAGCCATTGCGCGACCTCCGCCTCCGTGCGCCCCGCCATGCCGCGGTCGCGCAGCGCCTCGTAGACCCCATCGGCCAGCCGGGCCGCCTCGCGCATCGCGCGCAGCTCCTGCTCGTCCTTGACCGCCCGCAGCCCTTCCACCAGCCCGCCGGCGGCCACGAGCTCCACCCCCTCGGCCACCTTCCCCTCGAGCTTGCGGAAGGAGCGCACGCTCACCTGCGCGTCGTCGAAGCCCGCACGGCCGCGCAGCCGAGCAGCGAGGTCGCCGAGCATGTCGCGCCCGGCGGTCAGGCGCTCGAAGCCGTGCACCTCTTGCTCGGCGCGTTCGACGTAGCGGAAGTCCGTGAGGAAGAGGCGCTCGTCGGGGCCGACCACGCAGGCGCCGTTGGTGCCCGTGAAGCCGGTCAGGTAGCGCACGTTCACGAGGTTCGTGACGAGCAGGGAGTCGAGCTCCTTCTCCGCCAGCAGGCCGGCGAGCCTGTCGGCCCTGCTCGTAGCCGTCGCCTGCGTCACTTGGCGAACCTCCCCTTCAAGAGCTCGAGCGCCTCACGGTACCCGTCCACGCCCTTGCCCTCCACCTGGCCGATGCAGAGGTCGCGGATCACCGACGTGCGGCGGAAGTCCTCGCGCTGGGACACCGCCGAGAGGTGCACCTCGACGGCGGGCACGCCACTCAGCTCGAGCGCATCGCGGATGGCGTACGAGTAGTGCGTCCAGGCTCCCGCGTTCACCACCAGCCCGTCCACCGCCTCCGAGGTCTTGGCCAGCCCCTCGCAGAACTCGCCCTCGTGATTGGTCTGCGTGAAGCTCGTCTCGATGCCCAGCTCGCGCGCGAAGCGCTGGATCTGCACCTCCAGGTGCGGCAGGCTGAAGCCGCCGTAGATCGCCGGGTCGCGGCGCTCGAGCACGTCGAAGTTGACGCCGTGGAACACGCCGACGCGGTGCTTCACCCGGCCAGCTCCTCCACCGCCGCGCGCAGCGACGTGGGATCCACCACGTGGCCGGGCGTGACCTCTCCGGGGGCGTGCAGCAGCACGAACGGCACGCGGCCGCCGTGGCGCTTCTTGTCGCGCTCCACGAGGGC
Organism: Thermoleophilaceae bacterium; assembly: GCA_036724195.1. Taxonomy (GTDB): domain Bacteria; phylum Actinomycetota; class Thermoleophilia; order Solirubrobacterales; family Thermoleophilaceae; genus DATACN01. Next base: position 1,194 of record DAIMGB010000232.1, on the reverse strand, counting down.
CAGGACGTCCTCGACCGCAACGCCCTCGGCACCGAGCGGGAGACCGCGCTCGGCCAGCAGCGCCGCAACCTGCTCGCGCAGCGCGTCCCGGCCGGACAGCCGCAGCGCGGCCAGCAGCCCGATCCCCACGGCTTCGCCGTGGCGGTAGCGCTCGTACCCCGTGGCGGCTTCTATCGCGTGTCCGATGGTGTGCCCCAGGTTAAGCACCTGGCGCCGACCGTCGTCGCGCTCGTCCTGGGCCACAACTGCCAGCTTGGTACGCAGGCAGCCGAGGATCACGTCGTCGTCCAGCTCGCCTGTGCGAACCCGCGCCCACAGTGGGCCACCCGCGATCAGCGCGGTCTTGATGACCTCCGGGTAGCCCGCCGCCAGCTCCTCGGGCGGCAGCGTGTCGAGCGCTGCCGGATCGCACAGCACCGCGGAGGGCTGGTGGAAGGCGCCCGCGTAGTTCTTGCCCTCCGGCAGGTCCACGCCGGTCTTGCCGCCGTAGGCGGAGTCGACCTGCGCCACCAGCGTGGTGGGCACCTGCACGTGGCGCACGCCGCGCTGGTAGATCGCCGCGCAGAAGCCCGCCACGTCGCCCACCACGCCGCCGCCCAGGGCCACGACCACGTCGCCGCGCTCGGCCCCCGCCTGGGCCAGCTCGCGCAGGACGAACTCGGCGCCATGGATGTTCTTGTGCTCCTCGCCGGCCAGCGTGACGATGCGAGCCTGGCATTCGAGCCGGTGGTTGCGGTCCACGTTCGCGTCGGTCACCACGAAGCGCCGGCCCTCGGGAGGGAAGAAGAAGCCGGCGGCGATCAGACCGCGGCCGAGGAACACCGGGTAGTCGCCGGAGCCCGCCTGCGCCCAGACCAGGCGCGTTCCCGCCGGCGCGCCTCCGAGCGCGCGCAGCGCGGGCAGGGCCGAGCGCACGGCGTCGCGGCCGCCGGGGGGCAGCAGCGCGTCGGCCACGGACTCGTAGATGGCCACGCGGTCGCCGTGCAGCTGGTCGAAGCGGGCGCGGTCGCGGGCCAGAGGGCGGCCCCTGCCGGAGGCGCGCCGCCAGGCGTCGTCGGGCTCAACGTCGAGGTGCACGACCGTGTGATGCGACAGCGCGTCGCGCACGAGGTCCGAGCCGGTGGCGCCCCCGCCCAGGGAGACCACCTGCGCGTCGGGCCGCTCCAGCAGGCGCAGCACCAGCTCCTCCTCGCG
>DAIMGB010000231.1:0-4197 GCA_036724195.1 Thermoleophilaceae bacterium | reverse complement strand
TCGGGTTGAGCGCGAACCAGTGCGCCTGGCATGCGCCGATCAGGGCCCGCTCGTCGGGGAAGTTGTTGTAGTCCTCGGCCCCGACGAGGGCGACTACCTTCAGATCGGCCCGTTCGGCGTGCGTTTCATGATCGACGCCGAGACCGGGGGCGGCTTCTCGCTCGTCGAGCATCCGATCGCCCCGCGGGCGCTCGCGGCCCCGATGCACATCCACCAGCACGAGGACGAGTACAGCTACGTGCTCGAGGGCGAGGTCGGCGTACAGGTGGGCGACGAAGTCGTGATCGGCAGGCCCGAAGGTCGCGGAGCTCCAGGCCCGCTACGGGGTGGAGATGGACTTCGCGTCAGCCGAGCGGCTCAGCGTGGAGCACGGGCTTGCCGGCCCAGAAACTCCGTAACGGCCGAGGCGGCGCGCCCCGGCGCGTCCTCGAACACGAAGTGCCCGGCACCGTCGATCGTCACGCGCTCGGTGTCGGGCAGCTCTCGCTCGAACCGCTCAGCGGTCGCCAGCGGTGCGAACGGGTCCTCGGCGCCCCACAGGAGCAGGGCCGGCACGCCGAGCTCGGCCAGCCCGCCCTCGTAGCGGGCGAGCTTTTCGAAGTCCATCGAGCGATAGAAGTCGAGGTGGGCCTGGCGCCGCTCCGCGCCGTCATAGCCGCGCCAGTACTCGTCGAGCGCCGCGTCGTCGATCCCCGATGACACAGAGCCGATCATCCCGGCGAAGCCCTCGCGGTCGATGTTCTCCATCAGCTGCTCGCCCTCGCCCTCGGTGCGCATGACCTTGCCCATGCCGTGCCATTTGCCGTCGTGGAAGAAACCGGTGCCGCTGATCACGAGCGCGCTCACCGCGTCGGGGTGCTCGCAGGCCCAGGCGAGGCCGATCAGGCCGCCCCAGTCGTGCACCGCGAGCGCCACGCGCTCGAGGCCCAGCTCCGAGCGGAAGCGCTCGATCGACTCCACGTGGCGCTCCCAGGTGCCGGGCCGCTCAGGCGGGGAGTCGCCGAAGCCGGCCAGGTCCGGGGCCACGGCGCGCCAGCCGGCGTCCGCAATCGCGGGCATCAGCTCGCGCCACATGTAGGACGACTCGGGATAGCCGTGCAGCAGCAGCGCGACCGGCGCGTCGGCTTCGCCCTGCTCGCGGTGGGCCAGCGTCATGCGCGCAGTATCGCGGAAGCACCCGGCTCGGCCGGGTGCGCACCGACCGGCTTCGCGCGCTCGGTGAGCAGCGTGAAGAGCCGCTCGAGCGCGGGGCGGAAGACGTCGTCCTCGAAGTGCGGCTGCGGATTGGCAAGCTGACCGAGCATCAGGCCGGTGATGGCGCCCACCACGAGGCGCGCGTCGGGCACCGGGTCGGGCGAGCCGGCTGCACGCAGGCCCATCTCGGCCAGGCGCAGCCAGGCGCTCTCCCAGCGCCCAACCTCCTCGCGCAGCCAGGGCCGCCGGGTTCCCTCGAGCACCAGCTCGGTGAAGGCCACGTGGCGGCTGGGGTTGTCCTCGAGATCGGAGGCCAGCGCGGCAGCTACGGCCGCGGCCCAGTGGGCGGCGTCGAGCTCGCGCGGGGCGAGCTCCAGCACCACTGCCTCCACGCGAGCGACCTCCTCGCGCGCCGCAAGCAGGAAGGCCTCCTGCAGCAGCTGCTCCTTGGACTCGAACCAGTAGGTGGTGGCCGACAGGGGCAGGCCGGCGCGCTGCGCCACCGCCCGGTGGGTCACCGCGTCGGGACCCCGCTCGCCGATGACGGCCAGGGCCGCGCGGATGATCGCCTCGCGCCTCGCCTCACCTCTTGGTACATTTGTCCCGTTCACTGGTACAACTGTACTGATGCACACGGAGCTGCCACAGAGAACCATCGCCGACGCCCTCTCCTACGAGGACCTCTACTCGCGCTGGGAGAAGGGCAACTGGCGCTCCACCGAGATCGACTTCTCTGAGGACGCGCGCCAGTGGCGCGAGGAGTTCTCGGAGCTCGAGCGCAAGGCCGCGCTTTGGAACTACGCGCTGTTCTTCTGGGGCGAGGACGCGGTGGCCGACGGCCTCTCGCCGTACATCGAGGCGGCCCCGCGCGAGGAGCAGAAGTACTTCCTGGCCACCCAGCAGGTGGACGAGGCGCGCCACGCCGTCTTCTTCTCGCGCTTCATGCACGAGGTCTGCGGCGTCGAGGGCGACACCACCGGTGAGCGCCTGGCGGCGATCAAGCCGCAGCTGAGCTGGGGCTTTCGCAAGGTCTTCGAGCGCCTCGAGCGGATGTCCGACGAGCTGCGCGCCGATCCGTCGCTGCCGAGGCTGGCCGCCGCGGTGGCGCTCTATCACGTGGTCATCGAGTCGACGCTTGCCCAGCCCGGCCAGCACTTCATCACGAGCTACCTGGAAGAGCGCGACCTGCTGCCCGGCTTCCGCGCCGGCATGGAGCGGGTGGCGGCGGACGAGCAGCGCCACATCGGCTTCGGGGTGAAGCTGCTGGCCGACCTCGCGCGCGAGGATCCCGCCTGCAAGGGCGCGGTGGCAGACCTGCTGCGAGAGGTCGTGCCTTGGAGCGTGGCTGTGCTGGTGCCGCCCAACTGGGACCGCCGCTACACCGAGTGCTTCGGCTTCACGCTCGAGGAGATCGGTGCGGAGGGAGCGGCTTCGCTGGAGACCAAGCTGCGCAGCGCCGGCCTGCCGATGGAGGAGCTGCCCGGCCCGCCGATCTTCTCCCCGGGAATGTCGGTCCAGGAGCGGTCCGAGAACGCGATGCGGCTCGTCTGGGCGGGCATCCTCGGCGAGAAGACGGGCCCGCCCAAGCGCGACCCGGAGACGATGGCCGCCTTGTTTCGGATGGTCGAGGGCGGCATGGCCACCGACGAGGCGCCGCCCGGCATCCTGCAGTGGGAGTTCCCCGACGCCGACCCGTGGCACCTGGTTGTGGCGAACGGCGAGAGCCGGGTGGAGCCGGGGCGCGCCCCCGACGCCACGGCCACGCTGCGCCTGCGCTACGAGGACTGGGTCGACCTGGTGGCCGGCCGCGCCGACGGCAGGAAGCTCGCGCTGCGCGGCCGCCTGCGCCCGAAGGGCGACCTGCGCTGGCTCTGGCAAGCACGCGCGATGTTCCCTAGCTGAGCCCTCGCCCGGCGGCGTAGGGGACACGTGTGGCCGCGGGCAGCACGCCTGCCCGGACGCGCGCTAAGGGACGCGCCGTTCATATACTCGCTTCGTGCCTGAGCGGGAGCTTCTCGAGCGGCGTACGACCGAGCTGCTTCAACGGCTCATCCAGTTCAACACGGTGAACCCGCCGGGCAACGAGCAGGCGGCGCAGGAGTTCCTCCGCGAGCTGCTCGAGGGCGCCGGCTTCGAGTGCGAGCTGCTGTCGGCGGTCGAGGGGCGCCCGAACCAGGTGGCGCGGCTGAAAGGCAGGTCGGACGGCCCCACGCTGTGCCTGCTCGGCCACGTGGACACCGTGCTGGCCGACCCTGACGACTGGTCGGTCGATCCCTGGTCCGGCGAGCTGCGCGACGACTGCGTCTGGGGCCGCGGCGCGCTGGACATGAAGAGCCAGGTGGCGGCGGAGGTGGCCGCGGCCATCGCGCTGGCCGAGGAGGGCTGGCGGCCCGAGGCCGGCGAGCTGAAGTTGGTGCTGACCGCCGACGAGGAGGCCGGCGCCGAGTACGGCGCCAAGTGGCTCTGCGAGCAGCAGCCCGACAAGGTGCGCTGCGACCTGGTGGTGAACGAGGGCGCCGGCGAGCTGCTCGAGTACGACGGCCGCCGCATCTATCCCGTCTGCGTGGCTGAGAAGGGCGTCTTTCGCTTCACGCTCTCCACGCACGGGCGCGCGGGGCACGCCTCGATCCCGCGCATAGGCGACAACGCGCTCACGAAGATGGCCGGGGTGCTCGACGCCCTGCGCGAGCCAATGCCCGCGTACGAGCTGTCGCCCGAGCCGGAGGCCCTGATGCGCGCGATGGGGGTGGACACGCGCGACCTCGAGGCAGGGGTGAGGCAGGTGGCCGAGCAGGACGAGCGCGTGGCCGTGCTGCTCGAGCCGATGCTGGGCGTGACACTCGCGCCCACGATGATCCACGCCTCCGAGAAGATCAACGTGATCCCCGCGCGCGCTGAGCTCGGCGTGGACTGCCGCGTGCCGCCCGAGCTGGGCGAGGAGCACGCGTTCAAGCGCATCCACCAGGTGCTGGGCGACGACGGCTACGACGTGGAGTTCCGCGA
>DAIMGB010000230.1:0-4206 GCA_036724195.1 Thermoleophilaceae bacterium | reverse complement strand
GGCATCGAGCAGGAGCAGGAGAAGCGCCTCCACGGCACCGACGGCAAGCGCAAGCTCGTCAAGGACGCGCTTGGCCAGCCGGTCAGCCTGGTGGAGCTCAAGCGCGCCCAGCAGGGTCAGAACATGAACCTGACGATCGACGCCGCGATCCAGGAACGGGTCGAGGCCGTGCTGGCCGACGTGGGCAGGAACTTCCAGCCGCGCGGCGCCACCGCGCTGGTAATGGACCCGCGAACGGGGGAGGTCCTCGCCCTGGCCAACTGGCCGCGGCCGGCCACGGGCATGTCGAGCGACGAGGCCGCCTACGCCGCGCAGGACCGCGCCGTGGGCACCAGCTACGAGCCCGGCTCGACCTTCAAGGCCTTCACGGTCTCCGGCGCGCTGGAGGAGAACCTGATCAAGCCCACCACGGAGTTCAACCTGCCGCCAACGATCCGGGTGGCGGACCGCGAGATCGGGGAGGCGCACGACCGCGGCGCGATCACGTTGACGACCGCGCAGATCCTGGCGCAGTCCTCGAACGTGGGCGCCGTCACGATCGGGCTGCGGCTGGGCGCCAACAAATTCGACCGCTACATCCGGCGCTTCGGCTTCGGCCAGCCCACCGGAGTGGACCTGCCCGGCGAGCAGCGCGGCATCCTGCTGCGCCCGAAGAACTACTCGGGCTCGTCGATGGGCAACATGCCGATCGGCCAGGGCCTGGCGGTCACGCCGATCCAGATGGCGAGCGCCTACACGGCGATCGCGGAGAACGGCGTGATGCACCGCCCGTACGTGATCCAGGGCGACAAGCGTCCCGGCAGGCGCGTGATCTCCGCGCACACCGCCCAGTCGGTCTCGCGGATGCTCGAGGGCGTGATCGCCCAGGGCGGCACGGCGCAGGAGGCCAACATCGCCGGCTACAAGCTGGCCGGCAAGACGGGCACCGCCGAGAAGCCCGACGAGTTCGGCGGCTACTCGAAGACGAAGTTCGTGGCCTCGTTCATCGGCTTCGCGCCCGCGCGCGACCCGCGGCTGCTGGTGGCCGTGATGGTGGACGAGCCGAAGGGCGAGATCTACGGCGGCGTGGTGGCCGCACCGGCCTTCCAGAAGATCGCGGAGTTCGCGCTCCCGTACCTGCGCATCCCGCCGCGATAGCGTCGGGGCCATGACCCTGCGCGAGCTGATGGGGGCGGGGCCCGACGACGTCGAGATCACCGGCCTCGCTTACTCGAGCCGCGACGTGAAGCCCGGCACGCTGTTCTTCTGCGTTGTCGGCTTCACGGCCGACGGCCACGACTTCGCGCCCGACGCCGTGGAGCGCGGGGCCGCCGCGCTGGTGTGCGAGCGGCCACTCGGGCTGGGCGTACCGGAGATCGTGGTGGACGACGCGCGCCGGGCGATGGGCCCGGCCGCGGCGCGCTTCTTCGGCGACCCCACCGCCGAGCTGGACGTGGTGGGCATCACGGGCACGAACGGCAAGACGACCACGGCCTTCCTCGTCCGCCATCTGCTCGAGGCCGGCGGCCGCCAGACGGGTCTGCTGGGCACCGTCAAGCGGGTGATCGGCGGGGTCGAGGAGGAGGTGGAGCGCACCACGCCGGAGGCCATCGACCTGCAGGCCGACTTCCGCCGCATGCTCGATGCGGGCGACCGCGCCGTGGCGATGGAGGTGTCCTCGCACGCCCTCGAGCTGGGCCGCGCGGCCGGGATCCGCTTCGCCGCCAAGGTGTTCACGAACCTGACCCAGGACCACCTCGACTTCCACGAGACGATGGATGCCTACTTCGCGGCGAAGCGCCGGCTGTTCGACGAGCCCGGCCTGGCCATCGTGAACGCCGACGACGAATACGGCCGGCGTTTGGCGGCCGAGCTGCCCGACGCGCTCACCTTCGGGATCGAGCACATCGCCGATTACCGCGCCACGGGCGTGAGCTTCGACGTGAACGGCGCCCGCTTCACCTGCAAGACGCCGGACGGCCCGCTCGAGCTGGAGTCGCGGCTGCCCGGCCTGTTCAACGTGCAGAACGTGCTGGCCGCGGTCGCCGTGGCGCGCTCGCTGGGCGTGGAGGCGGAGACGATCCGGGCCGCGCTCGGGTCGTTCGACCGCGTGCCGGGGCGCTTCGAGCCGGTCGACGAGGGCCAGGACTTCGGCGTGCTGGTGGACTACGCGCACACGCCGGACTCCCTGGAGAACGTGCTGCGCGCGGCGCGCGAGCTGACTGAGGGGCGGCTGCACGTGGTGTTCGGCGCGGGCGGCGACCGCGACCGCGGTAAGCGGCCGCTGATGGGCGCCGCGGCGCGCGCTCACGCCGATCGCCTGATCGTGACCTCGGACAACCCGCGCAGCGAGGATCCGGACGCGATCGTCGATCAGGTCATCGAGGGAGCCGGGCCGGACGCCGAGCGCGAGGTCGACCGCCGGCGCGCGATCGGGCTGGCCATCGAGACCGCGGCGCCGGGCGACGTGGTGGTGATCGCCGGCAAGGGACACGAGCAGGGCCAGGAGTTCGAGGGCGGCCGGAAGGAGCCCTTCGACGACGTGACGGTGGCGCGCGAGGCGCTAAGAGAGCGCTACTCGCGGATGGCGCGCAGGTGACCGGGCTTCGACTCGCCGTCGTCGCCCTTCTTCTTCTGCTCGTCCTCTGACTTCGGCTCCTCCGGCGGAGTGGCCGGCTCCTCCGGAAGGTCGGCCTGGCCTAGCGAGTCGAGCGTGCGCGCCACGCGGCCGCGGGCGCGCTCCATGTCCTCGATCAGGGTCTTGGCCTCGGCGGCGACCGCCTCGAGCTCGAACACGCGGCGCTCCAGGCCGCGGCGGCGCTCCTCCTCGGTCTCCAGGGCGGCGCGCAGGTCGCGCTCGGCAAGTTGGGCCTGCTGGCTCTGGCGCTCGTTCTCCTCGCGCATCTGGACCAGGGCGTGGCGGGACTCCTCGGCGCGGCGGTCGGCGTCCTCGAGCGCGGCGGCGCGCTCGATAGCGCTCTCGGCGGCGCGCTCGGCCTCCTCCGCCTTCTTCACCGCCTGCTCGGAGGTCTGCTTCAGGTCGGCCATCGCCTTCTCGGCCTTCTTGGCGCGGCTCTCGGCCTCGGCGGCCTCGGAGCGGGCGGCCATCAGCTCGCCGCTGCGCTCGGCCGTCTCCTCGCGGGCGTGCTCCAGCTTGCCGGTCAGGTCCTTGGCCTCGGCGCGTGAGGTCTCGAGCTCGGTCTCGAGCGACTTGACGCGCTCGGCGATCGCCACGAGCTCCTCGCGCTCGCTGTCCAGGCGCTCGCGGGCGGCCGTCTCGGTGGACAGCTCCTCGCGCAGCTCGGCCAGCGCGCGCTCGTGCGCCTTGGAGTCGGCATCGAGCTGGTCGCGCAGCTGGCGGGCGGCGCGCTCCTGCTCGGCCTTCTCGAGCTCGAGCTCGTCGCGCACCTTGGCGAGCGCCCGCTCGCGCTTCGTGCGCTCCTCTTCGAGCTCGTCCTTGGCCATCCGGGCCGCGCGCTCGAGCTCCTGCTTCTCGGCTTCCAGCTCGTCGCGAGTGCGGGCGATCGCTCGCTCGCGCCCGCGCTTCTCGGTCTCGAGCTCGTCGCGCAGCTCGCGCTCGGTGCGTTCCGCGTGCGTGGTCGCGCTGTCGATCTGGTCCTGCAGGTCGGCGAGCTTGCGCTCGTGCTGGCGCGCCGCGTCGGCCTCGACCTTCTCCCGCAACTCGGCGAGGGCCCGCTCGCGCTCGCTCGCCGCCTCGGCTTCCACCTTCTCGCGCTGCTCGGCGAGGGCGCGCTCGTGCTCGGCCGTGGTGTCGGCCTCGAGCTTCTCGCGCTCGGCTACCGCGGCGGCCTCGGCCTGCTCGCGCAGCTCGGCGAGCTTGCGCTCGTGCTCTGTCTCCAGGGCGTCGAGACGCTCGCGCAGCTCGCTCGCCTCACGCTGCTCGGCCAGCTTGGCGTCGAGCTGCTCCTTCAGCTCAGCGGCGGCGCGCTCGCGCTCGCGCTGCTCGGACTCAAGCTTCGACTGCAGCTCCCCCAGCGCGCGCTCGTGCTCGTCGCGCTCCTCGGCCAGCTTCTTCTCAAGCTCAGCGTCGCCGCCGCCCGCGGTGGCCCGCTCGGTCTCCAGGCGGCGCTCGAGCTCGCGGACCTTGCCGTCGAGCTGGCCGCGCTCGGCCTCCAGCTCGCGCAGGCGCTCCTCGGACGCGCCGTCACCCGCGGCGGTCGTGGCCGACTCGAGCTCCTGGCGCAGCTCGGCCAGCTGGCGCTCGTG
>DAIMGB010000229.1:0-4208 GCA_036724195.1 Thermoleophilaceae bacterium | reverse complement strand
GCGCAGCGTCTTCTCCTCGGACATCCCCGAGAACATCATGGAGCGCGCGCCCGATCTGCGGCAGCAGGAGCCGTTGGCGTTCGCCCCGTCCACTCCGCGCCACGCGGCCGAGCCCGTGCTTCGCGTGGTCGGCGTCGGCGGCGCCGGCGTCAACGCGGTCAACCGCATGATCGAGGCCGAGGTGGAGGGCGTCGAGTTCCTCGCGGTCAACACCGACATGCAGTCGCTCGAGGGCTCCGCAGCCGGCACGCGCGTGCACATCGGCGGCGAGAGCACCCGCGGCCTCGGCTCGGGCTCGAACCCCGACCTCGGCCGGCAGGCCGCGCTCGAGGAGTACGACCAGCTGAAGAGCCTCCTGAAGGGCTCCGACATGGTGTTCATCACCGCCGGCTCCGGCGGTGGCACCGGCACGGGAGCGGCGCCCGTCGTGGCGCGCATCTCGCGCGAGGTGGGAGCGCTCACGGTGGGCATCGTCACCAAGCCGTTCGCCTTCGAGGGCGCGCGCCGCGGCGAGCAGGCCGACCAGGGCGTGGAGGAGCTGGCCCGCGAGGTGGACACGCTGATCGTGATCCCGAACTCGCGCCTGCTCACGGTGCTCGACAAGCAGACCTCGATGGTCGAGGCCTTCCGCGTGGCCGACGACGTGCTGCGCCAGGGCGTGCAGGGCATCTCCGACCTGATCACGCTGCCCGGGCTGATCAACCTCGACTTCGCCGACGTGCGCACGATCATGGCCGAGGCGGGGCAGGCGCTGCTCGGCATCGGAATGGGCGTGGGCGAGCGGCGCGCGATGGACGCCGTGGAGCACGCCATCGAGTCGCCGCTGCTCGAGACCTCGCTCGAGGGAGCGCGCGCGATCCTGCTGTCGGTGACCGGCGGGCGCGACCTGTCGCTCTGGGAGGTCAACGAGGCCGCCAAGGCGGTGGCCGACGCCGCCCACCCCGACGCCAACATCATCTTCGGCGCCATGGTCGACGAGAAGGTCGTGGACCAGGTCTGGGTCACGGTGGTGGCCACCGGCTACGGCGACCGGCCGCAGTACAGGGCCACGCCGCGCAGCGAGCCGCGCAACGAGCGGCTGGCAGCCGACCACGAGCCGCGGGTGCGGCGCACGAGCTCACCGAGCCTCGCCGACGTGGACGTGCCTGAATTCGTGCCGCGCCGCTAGCTTCCCCTCGATGAAAGGTGTCGTCGCGGCCGGCCATCCGCTGACCGCGCAGGCGGGGGCGGACGTGCTGCGCAACGGTGGCAACGCGGTCGACGCGGCCGCGGCGTGCGTGCTGATGTCGTTCGTGGCCGAGTCGCCGCTCACGGGCCCGGGTGCCGGCGGCTTCATGCTGCTTCACACGGCGGGCGGCGAGAACCACCTGCTCGACTTCTTCGTGGCGGCGCCCGGGCTCGGGCTGGCCTCGCCGAAGCCGGCCGAGCTGGTGCCGATCGACGTGACCTTCGCCGAGGGCGCCGTGCAGCGCTTCAACGCCGGCCCGTCGTCGTGCGGGGTCTGGGGCACCACGAGGGGCGTGCACGAGGCGCTCGAGCGCTTCGGCAGCGTGCCGCTCCGCGACCTCTGCTCGGGCCCCGCGCGGGCGGCCCGCGAGGGCGTCGAGGTCACGCCGATGCAGGGCTTCCTGTTCACGGTGCTCGAGCCGATTCTGCGCTCGACGCCCGAGGCCGACGCCATCTATGCGCCGGGCGGGCGGCTGCTCGAGGCCGGCGACACGGTCAGGCTTCCCGAGCTGGGCGACCTGCTGGAGCGGCTGGGCGACGAGGGGCCGGAGTTCCTCTACGGCGGGGACGCCGGCCGCAAGGCCAGCGACTGGGTGCTCGAACGCGGCGGCCTGGTCACACTCGAGGACCTGACTGCTTACGAGGTCGTGGAGCGGACGCCGGCGCGAGTGGGCTACCACGGCCGTGAGGTGCTCACGAACCCGCCGCCGTCGTCGGGCGGCATCCTGATCGCGGACGCGCTGGGCATTCTCGAGCGGGTGGAGCGCCCCGCCGACGTGGAGGCGATAGCCGAGGTGATCGCCTCCACCAACCGCGCCCGCGACGAGGACTTCCTCGAGGGGCTCGCCAAGCCCGGCTACCTGGAGCAGTTCCTGGCGGCCGCCGCGCTCGACAACGTGGCGGGCGAGGTGCACGGCCGTCTGGGCTCCACCACGCACATCTCGGTGCTCGACGCGGACGGCGGCTGCGCGTCGGTCACGTGCTCGAACGGCTCATGCTCGGGCGTCGTGGTGCCCGGCACGGGGCTGCACCTGAACAACATGCTCGGCGAGGAGGACCTGAACCCCGCGGGCTACCACCGCCACGAGCCCGCCACGCGGGTGCCCAGCATGATGGCCCCGACGGTGGTGCTGCGCGACGGCGTCCCCGAGCTGGCGCTGGGGTCGGCGGGCTCGAACCGCATCCGCTCGGCCATCCTCCAGACCACGCTGGCCGTGGTGGACGGCGGCCTCCCGGCGGAGGAGGCGGTCAGGCTGCCGCGCATCCACGTGGAGGCCGACGTGGTGGAGGCCGAGCCGGGCATCGCCCCCGAGGCCCTCGACCGCCTGGAGGCCCGCGGCTGGCGGGTGCGTCGCTGGAGCGAGCAGAACCTCTTCTTCGGCGGCGTGCAGGCTGTGGCGCGCCAGCCGGGAACGGGCGAGCTGTCGGGCGGTGGCGATCCGCGTCGCGGCGGCTTCTCGATCGTGGTCGGCTAGCCGCGCCGCATCAGACGGCCCACGGCTCCCATCAGCTCGCCGTGCAGCTCCTCCGGGTGGACATGGTCGCGGCCGTGGCTGGGATCTTTAGTGCGATCGTGCTGGTGATGGAGGCGTTCAAGTAGGCATGCGCGTCGAGCGCGACGTCGAGTGGAAGCTCCCAAGCCGCTGCAGCTGGTCGGCAACCGGATGGTGCCGCGCCAACTCGACGGCCAGATGAAGGCCCTGAAGCGGGAGCTGGAGGCTTCCTAGGGCGAGCGTCGCGGGTGGCCGTTGGTCTGCGCGGCCTCGGCGGTCGCCTCGGCCTGCTCGATGCGCTCGATCGTGGTGCCGAACAGCTCGGTGAGTCGCTCCAGGCGGCCTGACTCGGAGCGCAGCTCCAGCAGCGTCTGCTTGGCGTCGAGCTCGAAGTCGAGCGTGGCGGCCATGCCGTAGGCGTCGAGGCTCTCGAGGTCGATCTCTGTGGGCCGTGAGTCGGTGACCCGCTCGACCAGGTCGGCGTAGCGCTCGCGGGCGCCGGCACCGGCCAGCGCGTCGGGCTCGGCTTCCTCCTCCTCGTCGAGCAGCTCCACGTCGCCGGCCGGGTAGGGGAGATCCTCGATGCGGCGCAGCAGCCGAAATGGCTCGGCGCCCTGAACGAGCACGTTCATGCGCCCGTCCTCCATCTGCTCGAGCAGCTGGGTCACCCGCGCGGTGCAGCCGATCTCGCGCAGCCCGTCGTCCGACATCCAGAGAATCCCGAACTCGGTGTCGCCGTCGACGCACTCGCTGATCATCAGCTTGTAGCGCTCCTCGAAGATGTGCAGGGGCACGACTTCCTCCGGTAGCAGCACCAGCCCGAGCGGAAACAGGGGGAAGCGATCGATTGGGTCTCCCACCGCATCTAGGCTAGCCGCATGCCCCTGCGCCCCACCCTGGCCCAGGTCCAGCCCTACCGGCCCCAGCGCCCGATGCGCGAGCTGCAGGCGCAGCTCGGGCTCGAGCGGATCGTGAAGCTGGCCTCCAACGAGGGCGCCTTCGGCCCGCTGCCGGCGGCAGCCGCCGCCTTCCAGGCGGCGGTGGGCGAGCTGAACCGCTACCCGGACGCCGGGGGGATACGGCTGCGGGAGGAGCTGGGCGCCCGCTTCGGGCTGCCGATCGAGCAGGTCGTGCTCGGCAACGGCGCCGACGAGCTGATCCGCCTCTGCGCCGTCGCCACGCTCGACGCCGGCGAGCGCGCGGCCTTTCCCTGGCCCTCGTTCCCGAGCTACGTGGCGGCAGCGGCATGCTCTGGCGCCGAGGCGGTGCGCGTGCCGCCCCGCGGTCGAGCGTCCGATCTCGATGCCCTGCTCGCCGAGGCGCACCGGCCCGGCACGAAGCTCGTCTACCTGGCCAACCCGAACAACCCCACAGGCACGCTGGCCGGGCGGGCGGAGGTGCGCTCGTTCGTGAGCGAGCTGCCCGAGGGGGTTCTGTGCGTGCTCGACGAGGCCTACGCCGAGTACGCCGAGGAGCAGCCTGAGGGCC
>DAIMGB010000228.1:0-4229 GCA_036724195.1 Thermoleophilaceae bacterium | reverse complement strand
CCCGCCTCGACCTGGATCGTCTCGGCCATCGCCTAGAGCAGCTCGCGGGCCCCGGCCACGGTGAGGTCCTCGCCGTAGACCGCTGAGCCCGGCTGCTGCAGGGCGCCGCCCTCGTGCAGCGAGCCCAGGTCGACCGGGGCGAAGCCGATCTCCTCGATCAGCTCGGCCACCTTCACCTTGGCCGCGGGGTCGTCGCCGGACAGGAAGATCACCAGCGGGTCGTCGCGGTGGCCGGCCTCCCCGAGCGTCTTGAAGTACATGGTGTTGAACGCCTTCACGACCGTGGCCTCCGGCAGCTGCCGCGCGAGCAGCTCGCTCGACGTCAACTCGCCGCTGTCCAGCTCGGCTATCTGCCCGTCCCGGCCCGGGTAGTAGTTGTTGGCATCCACCACGACCTTGCCGGCGAACGGCTCGGGCGGCAGCGTGTCGATGGCGTGCAGCGGAATGGCCACGAGCACCAGCTCCCCGAGCTCCGCGGCCTCCTCGACCGTGTGCGGGTCGCCACGCGTGTTCGCCACGGCCACCTCGTGGCCGGCCGCCTCGAACAGGCGCGACGCGGTCCCGCCGATGTTGCCGCTGCCGATGACGCCGATCTGCACGCCTTCGAAGCTAGCGACTACGTTTTTTGCTCTCCCATCCCGGCGATCCGCTCCATCCGCTCATGCCGGTCCTGACCCAGCGCGGAGCGCCGGTTCACGCCCACCCTTGCCAGGCGATAGCGGCGGACGCCCGGTACCCCTGGCCCGGGCTCGGAGCCGTTCACCTGTGAGGGGACCAGCTTGTAGCTCCTGATGGCGCTGGGCTCTCTCATGCCCCTGATATTCGGCCACTGCAGGCAGAGTTCGTACGGACCGGCGGATGAAATCCGGACCGCCGACCTCGCCATCGTGTCCAGGCGTCAGGTGCGGACGAGCTTCTTGTAGGTGATGCGGTGGGGCCGGTCGGCCTCGGCGCCGAGCTGCTTGCGCCGGTGCTCCTCGTACTCCTCGAAGTTGCCCTCGAACCAGGTGACCTGCGAGTCGCCCTCGAAGGCGAGCACGTGGGTGGCCACGCGGTCGAGGAACCAGCGGTCGTGCGAGATGATCACCGCGCAGCCCGGGAAGGCGAGCAGCGCCTCCTCGAGCGCACGAAGCGTGTCCACGTCGAGGTCGTTGGTCGGCTCGTCCAGCAGCAGCGTGTTGCCGCCGCGCCGCAGCAGCTTCGCGAGGTGCACGCGGTTGCGCTCGCCGCCGGACAGCACGCCGACCTTGCGCTGCTGGTCGGACCCCTTGAAGTTGAAGCCGGCCACGTAGGCGCGCGAGTTCACTTCGCGGTCGCCCACCTTGATCTGGTCGTAGCCGTCGGAGATCTCCTCCCAGACGCTCTTCTCGGAATCGAGCGAGTCGCGGCTCTGGTCGACGTAGGCGAGCTCCACGGTGTCGCCCAGCCCCAGGGACCCGTCGTCGGGCTGCTCGTCGCCCACGATCATCCGGAACAGCGTGGTCTTGCCGGCGCCGTTGGCGCCGATCACGCCGACAATGCCGGCGGGCGGCAGCGAGAAGGAGAGGCCGTCGATCAGCAGGCGGTCGCCGAAGCCCTTGCGCAGGCCGTCGGCCTCGATCACCTTGGCGCCCAGCCGCGGGCCCGCGGGGATGTGGATCTGGACCTGGTCGAGCTTCACGTTGCGGTCCTCGGCCAGCAGCCGCTCGTAGTTGTTGAGCCGCGCCTTCGACTTCTTGCGCCGGCCCTTCGGGTTCTCGCGCACCCACTCCAACTCGGCGGCGATCGTGCGCTTGCGCGCGCTGTCCTGCTTCTCTTCCACCGCGAGCCGCGCCTGCTTCTGCTCGAGCCAGCTCGAGTAGTTCCCCTGGAACGGGATGCCCTGGCCGCGGTCGAGCTCGAGGATCCAGCCCGCCACGTTGTCGAGGAAGTAGCGGTCGTGGGTCACGGCCACGACCGTGCCCTCGTATTCCTCGAGGTGCTTCTCCAGCCAGGCCACGGACTCGGCGTCGAGGTGGTTCGTGGGCTCGTCGAGCAGCAGCAGGTCGGGCGCTTGCAGCAGCAGGCGGCAGAGCGCCACGCGCCGTCGCTCGCCGCCCGACAGCGTCGTGACGTCGGCGTCGGCCGGCGGGAGGCGCAGGGCGTCCATCGCCACGTCCAGGTGGTTGTCGAGGCTCCAGGCGTCGGCGGCGTCGATCTGCTCCTGCACGCGCGAGAACTCAGCGGCGTGGTCTTCGGAGTAGTCAGCTGCCAGCTCGTTGAAGCGGTCCAGCAGCGCGCGCGTCTCGGCCACGCCCTCCTCCACGTTGCCGCGCACGTCCTTGTCCGGGTCGAGCTGCGGCTCCTGCTCGAGCAGCCCCACGGTCGCGCCGGGCGCCAGACGCGCCTCGCCGCGGAAGTCGGTGTCCTGCCCGGCCATGATCCGCAGCAGCGTGGACTTGCCCGAGCCGTTCAGGCCGAGCACGCCGATCTTCGCTCCCGGCAGAAACGAGAGGGAGATGTCCTTCAGCACCTGCTTGTCGGGCGGGTGCACGCGCGACAGCTGGTACATCGTGAAGACGTATTGGCTCGACATCGAACGCTCGAGGCTAGCGGGGGAGGCTCGGCGCGATGATGCGGTAGGCCTTCAGCCCGAGCGAGAGGCGCTCGCGGTCCTCGGATGTGAAGGGGTCGAGGCCGGTCAGCTCCTTGATGCGGTCGAGCCGGTAGCTCACGGTGTGGCGGTGGGCGTGGATCGACTGGGCGGTGGCGTTCATGTTGCAGTTCTCGCTCAGGTAGGCGCCGAGGGTGTCCACGAGCTGGGTCGTGTACTGGTCGTCGTAGCCCACCTGCGGGGCGATCGTGTCCTCGTAGAAGCTGCGCACCTCCTGCGGGTGGCTCGCGAGCACGCGGAAGAGCAGCCGGTAGGTGCCAGCGCCCATGTCCTCGGCCGGCGCCGCGCCGCCCGCGGCGGTCACGTCCAGAACCAGCTCCGCCTCCTCGAGCGCGCGGCCCAGCTCGGCGGGGCTCGAGTAGTAGGACGAGATGCCCACGGTGGCGCTGCGGCCCAGCCGGGCGGCGAGCCTGCGCGCCCGCTCGACGGTGCAGGGCAGGATGCCGTACACGCGGCCGTTCACGGCCTGGGCGAGCGCGTCGGGCTGCTCGCTTGCGATCACCGCGAGCAGGCGCCCGGGGGCGCGCTCGCCCGGGTCCGCGCAGAGGCCGACCCCGCCCTCGGAGACGTCGAGCCCCAGTCGCGCCGCTCGGCGCACCACGTCCGCGGCCTCGAGGCCGTCGCGGTTGAGCAGGTCCTCGAGAAACGAGCCGCGCAGGTTCTGCTCGGTCTCGTCGCGCGCCTCGGCGACCGCGACCTCTGTCAACGCCGCCACCGCCGCGACGTGCAGATACTCGCCGGCGTCCGGCTCGCCCCGACCGAGCATGAGCACCGCGCCGAGCTCGTTGTCGCCCGACACGATCGGCACGTCCGCGGCGACCTCCGCCGGGCGCGCGACCGTGCCGCCGTTCAGCCGGCTGGTCACGTAGCGCTCGAGCGACGCCGGGCTGGTGCCGTGCTTGCCGCCCAGGCGCGGCACGATCACCGCGACCGGCGCCCCCACGTAGTCAGACGCGATCTCGGCGAGCCGCTCCAGGCCGTCGCCGGCCAGCACGGCCCCGACCATCTCGAGGTGAGCGGCACGGGGAGTGGGCAGCGACTCCGGAGATGACAACGGTGCCTCCATTACTGGATCCGGCCGCCGGCGGCGGAGGCGGGGCGCCCCCAGTCGGACGCCCCACCTCGTTGCCTGTGCGGGGAGGTCTCAGGCCTCCGCCGGCAGCTCCTCGCCCTGGTGGGCCTGGAGCACGGCCTCGCCCTCCTCGCCGGTGCGGATACGGACCGCCTCCTCGACGGGAAGGACGAACATCTTGCCGTCACCGACGTCCCCGGTTCGGGCGTAGCGCAGGACCACGTCCTTGATGGTCTCCACGTCGTCGCTTTCCACCACCATCTCGATCTTCAGCTTGGGCCGCAGATGGATCTGCAGGTCCGCGCCTCGGTAGTGCTCGGTGATGCCCTTCTGGCGGCCCGAGCCCTTCACCTCGGTGATCGAGAGGCTCGGGAGGCCGGCGTCGAGCAGCTCCTTTCGGATCGGCTCGAACGCCTCGTGGCGTATGTACGCGATGATCATCTTCATGCGGGCACCTCCCCTGCGCGGGTGGCCGACGGCTTGGCCGGGGCACCCTGGGTGTAGGGCTTCGCCGCGGGCCCGGAG
>DAIMGB010000227.1:1714-4231 GCA_036724195.1 Thermoleophilaceae bacterium | reverse complement strand
AGCCGCTCGAGCAGCTCGGCCGCCTCGGCCTGGCGCTTGAGCGGCTTCAGCCGCGAGCGCGCCTCGCGCTCCACGTCGAGCGCGCGCGAGAGGTTCTCACCCGTGCGCTCGAGCTTCAGCTGCGCGCGGCGGCGGCGCTTTCGGTGCTTGCCCAGCCCGGCCGCCTCCTCGATCAGCAGGCGGCGCTCCTTCGGCCTCGACATCACGATCTGCTCGACCTTGCCCTGCGACACGACCGAGTGCATCTCCTTGCCGAGCCCGGAGTCGGACATCACCTCGAGCACGTCCACGAGCCGGCAGCGCGCCCCGTTCAGGCGGTACTCGCCCTCGCCGTCGCGGCCCAGCTTGCGCACGATCGAGATCTCCGAGAAGTCGGCGTCGAGGCCGCCCTCGCCGTTGTCGATCACCACCTCCACCTCGGCCGAGCTCGAGCCCTTGATGCCGTGGCCGCCGGCGAAGATCACGTCCTTCATCGTCTGGCCGCGCACCGCCAGTGGGCTCTGCTCGCCGAGCGCCCACAGCACCGCGTCGGTGATGTTCGACTTGCCTGAGCCGTTGGGGCCCACGACCACCGCGACACCGGGCGCGAACTCCAGCCTGGTGCGCTGGGGGAAGGACTTGAAGCCCTTGATGGTGAGCGAGCGAAGATGCATCAGCCGGCTCCGAGCTTGTCGAGTGCCTGCAGGGCCGCCTCCTGCTCGGCGCCCTTCTTGGTCTTTCCCTCGCCGCGGCCGAGCTCCTGCCCGGCAACCTCCGCCACGGCCACGAAGCTGCGGTCGTGGGCGGGACCGTCCTCGGAGTCGATCCGGTAGATGACCACCTCGGCCTGGCGCGCCAGGCGCTCCTGGAGCACCGACTTGAAGTCGACGGGGTGCTCCAGGGCCTCCTCCACCTCACCCTCGAACGAGCGCACCACCGCGGCGGCGGTGCGTTCGAAGCCGAAGGCCAGGTAGGCCGCGCCGATGATCGCCTCGCAGATCGACGCCAGCACCCGCTCCGAGCCGAGCAGCATGCCGGCGCTTCGGCCCTCGCCGTCGGGGGCCGCCTCTTGTAAGCGCTCCGGCACGCCGATCCCTACCGCCACCCGCGCGCAAGAGGCGCCGCTGACCGCCTGGGCGCGGACCTTGGTCAGGCGGCCCGCCCCGTAGCTCTCGAAGCGCGGGAAGAGGTCGGTGGACACGGCCAGGCTCAGCACGACGTCACCGAGGAAGGCGAGCCGCTCGTATGACTCGGCTCGGTGCTCGACCCACGAGGCGTGCGTGAACGCCTGCGTGCTGAGCTCCTCGGGCAGCTGGTCGAGGAGCTCGCCGAGTGACTCCTCCCCGTCAGGCCTCGATCTCCGCTGCATGGGCAGCCACGAAGTCCGCGGCCTGCCCGACCGTGACGATCTTCGCCGCCTCCTCGTCGGGGATCCGGATGCCGTAGGTGTCCTCGAGCTCCACCACGAGCTCGACGAGGTCCAGCGAGTCTGCCTCCAGGTCCTCCTTGAAGCGCGTGCCGTCCTCGATCCGCCCGGGATCGATCTCCAACTCCGTCGCGAGGTGCTCGCGGATGCGTTCGAGGACCGCTTCGCGGTTCATTCTGAGGCGAAGCTAGCAGCGGGCGCGGACCTCAAGGCTCCGGCGGTTTCGAGCGCTTCCGCCGTGCGCTCGACCATCCGCTCGTCCACCGTCCGGCGGGCCAGGCGCACTGCCCCGGCGATGCCGTCCGGCCCGAAGCTGCCGTGCGCAACCACCACCGGCTTGCGCAGGCCCAGCAGGATCGCCCCGCCCACCCGCTCGGGGTCGAGCTCCTCGCGCAGCCTGCCGACCTTGCGCCGGATCAGCAGGCCGCCCAGGCTCGACACCAGCCCGGAACTCACGGCGTCGCGGATCGCGCCGGTCACGGTCTTCGCGGTGGCCTCCATCGCCTTCAGGGCGATGTTCCCGGTGAAGCCGTCTGTGACCACCACGTCCACGGCGCCGCCGGTCAGGTCGAAGCCCTCCACGTTGCCCGCGTAGTTCAGCGTCTGCGAGCCGGACAGCCGCTCGCCGGCCTCGAGCACGTCGGGAGTGCCCTTCCCGGCCTCCTCGCCCACCGACAGCAAGCCGACCTTCGGCCGCGACACGCCCAGCACGACGTCCATGAAGCAGGCCCCCATGTGGGCGAACTGCACCAGGTGCTCGGGGCGCACCTCCACGTTGGCGCCGCAGTCGAGCAGCAGCAGGGGCCGCCCCGGCACGGGCACCAGCACGGCGAGCGCGGGGCGGTGCACCCCGCGCAGGCGCTTCACCTGAAGCGTGGCCGCGGCCAGCGTCGGGCCGGTGGAGCCCGCCGACACGAGGGCGTCGGCGCGGCCGTTGGCCACTGCTGCCGCCGCCTGCACGATCGAGGCCTGCGGCGTCGAGCGCACGGCGCGCACGGGCTCCAGGCCCGGCGCGATCCTCTCCGGGGCGTCCACCACCTCGACCTGGTCGCCGGCGGGCCCGAGCTGGGAGGCGGGTCCGAACAACAGCACCGGCAGGCCCGAGCGGCGGG
>DAIMGB010000227.1:0-1704 GCA_036724195.1 Thermoleophilaceae bacterium | reverse complement strand
GAGCGGCGTGCGCCTTCGGCGACGACGGCCGGGCCCCGGTCCGCGCCGTTCGCGTCGAGCGCGATCACGGCCCGGGAGTCGCTAGGAGTCGTCGTCGGCCGTCGCGTCCTGCACGACGACCTCGCGGCCCGCGTAGGTTCCGCAGACCGAGCAGACGCGGTGCGGCAGGCGCGGCGAATGGCAGCGCGGGCACCTGACCAGCCCGGTCAGGGTGATCTTGTGCTGCGAGCGCCGCTTGTTGGTGCGCGAATGCGACTGTCTCTGCTTGGGGACGGCCATCGGCGGGGGAAGTGTAGAGCGCCTAGCGCCGCAGACGCCGGCGACGGGCCGCACGCCGGTCCCACGCCCCGTCCGTGACGGCCGTCGCCACCACACTGACCGCCACCAACACGCCGCGCACGCGCCACAGCTTGGCGACGCTGGGTGGCTCGCCGAGTCGGCGCCAGGCGGCCTCGACCATCGCGATGAGGAGCCCCAGTTGCAGCAGGTAGGCGGCGTGCACGTCCTTGCCGACAGGGCGCCGCGGGTGAGGCGGCGCCGCGGGCCACCAAGCCCACGCGGCGTGCTCACGCCCCCAATCGGAGGCCGCGTTCACCCAGTCGTCCGCGAAGGCGAGCGGCACCGTCATGCGTGCCGCAAGTGTCGGGGCGCGGCGGCTAATCGAGCTTCAGCTCCCTCAGGGCGGCCCAGCGTGGGTCGGGCTCGGTCTCATGCTGGTGATCGGGGCCCGCCTCGTTGAGGTTCTCACCGCACACCGCGCACAGCCCCGCGCAGTCCTCGCGGCAGACGATCTGCGTCGGCAGCGCGAGGGCGAGCGCGTCGCGCGCCCAGGAGTGCAGGTCCAGCTCGTTCTCGTCCACGTACTCCGAGCTGAGCTCCTCCACGCCGCCCGGCTGATCGACCTCCCGCGCGTCGATGTTGATCCCGTGCCCCGCCGGCTCCAGGCAGCGCATGCATGGCCCGTCGAGCTCGGCGTCGAAGCGAAGCCGCAGCGCGTAGCCCTTGGTGGTGTGCGCCACGTCGAGCACGGCGCCGACCTCGCGGCCGGGCACCTCGTAGCGCTGTCCACCGAAGTCGAAGCCGTCTACGCCCACGACGAGCTCGAGCCGCCGCCCCTCCCCCGAGGAGAGCGACAAAGTGCCGAGGTCGAGCGTGTCCGTATGGGCCGCCACCACACCGAGATTACCCGCGGCCTCGGGGAGGAAATCAGGGGTTCGGCGCCTTAGGTAGCGTTCGAACGCGACCGCGCCCGCGACGCCGAGCTGATCGCCGCCGGCTACCGCGTGGTCAGGTTCACGTACAGGCAGATCGCAAGCGACCCGGAGAGAGTCGCCGGGCTGCTCGAACGCCTGATCGGCTAGTCGACGCCGACTTCTTCGCGGCCCTGGAGGCGGTCGCGCCCCCGCTGCACCGCGGCGATGAACTTCGTGAGGTTCACCTCGAGCGTGTTCAGGATGTCGTCGGCGTAGTCCTCGGCGCCCAGCCGGATCTCGCGCTCGCGGGCGCGGGCGTCCTCGACGATCTCGTCCGCCTGGCGCTCGGCCTGCTTGACGACCTCCTCCTCGGAGATCAGGCGCGTCTGCTCGTCACGCGCTTCCTTGACCACGCGCTCTGCCTCGCGCTTGGCCTCGGCCAGCATCTCCTGACGCTCCTTGACGATCCAGCGCGCCTGCTTGATCTCCTCGGGGATCGTGGCGCGCATCT
>DAIMGB010000226.1:0-4253 GCA_036724195.1 Thermoleophilaceae bacterium | reverse complement strand
TCCCAGGCCCGCGCCGTCGTGCGGCGCGAGCTGGCGGCGTCGCTGGCGCAGCCCGTCGTTGTCAGCCACGGCAGCCGGAAGTTCAAGCTCTCCGCGGCCGACGCCAAGGTGCGCGCCGACGTTGGCGGAATGGTCGACGAGGCCGTCGCCGCCAGCCGCGACGGCAACGCGGTCAGCCGCACCTGGCGCGACGTGACCGGCGGCGAGGTCCACAAAAGCGTGCCCGCACGGGTCACCTACGACCAGGCGGCCGTCCAGCATCTGGTGAGCCGAGTGCGCAGGTCACTCGACCGGCCCGCCCGCGACGCCCACGTGGACTTCCCCTCGCTCGCCGAGGTCAAGGAGCAGAGCGGCCGCGCCGTGCAGGCCGAGGCGCTCCGGCGCGGCCTTGAGCGGGCGCTGGCCGACCCGACCGCCGAGCGCACGGTGAAGGCACCCGTTGCGGTGGTCAAGCCGAAGGTCACGCGCGCGAAGCTTGCCGACCAGTACCCCACGGTGCTCGTCGTGGACCGGAACAGCTTCCACCTGAATCTCTACCGGCGCCTCCACCTCCAGAAGAGCTACACGGTCGCAATCGGGGCCCAGGGCTTCGACACGCCCGCCGGGCTCTACCACATCCAGAACAAGGCGGTGGACCCCGCCTGGAGCGTGCCGAAGAAGGCTTGGGCCGGGAGCCTGGGAGGCACCACCGTCCCGGGCGGCAGCCCAGACAACCCGCTGAAGGCACGCTGGCTCGGCATCTTCAACGGCGCGGGCATCCACGGCACCGACGAGGTGGCCTCGCTCGGCCACGCGGCGTCGCACGGCTGCGTACGCATGGGCATCTCCGACGTGATCGACCTCTACCCGCGGGTCCCCCTCGGAGCGCCGATCTACATCGGCTAGGCCGCTCCAGGGAAGCCGGGCCCGATGCCTTCCACAGGCACCTCCTCCCAACCGTTTCCCTCGAGGGAGGCTTGCCGCGGCGAATGGCGAATGCACATGGAGCCGATGAAGATGCCCCGTTCCCGTTTGCGCAAGAGCGCGTACCACAAGGTCGAGGCGTCGCTCGGCCCCTGGATCCTGTGCCACGGCTTCACGGGCTTGCCGAGGTCGTCCACAACGCCCACCTCCGCGAGCTGATTGCGAGTGGCGATGCGACCGTCGTCGGTGTTGACGAAGAACAGCCCCACGCAGGCGGAGAGTAAAGCGGCCGCCGCGCAATGGGCGGGGGCGCTGCGCCGCTTCGACGACAGCATGCGCGCCCGCGGGCTGGCCGAGAAGAGCCGCCGCGCCTACGGCGTGGACCTGGGCCAGCTGGCCGAGTGGGCGGCCGGACACGACCTCGAGTCCAGCGAGCTGACCCACCGGGAGCTGCGCCGCTTCGCGGGCGTCCTGTCCGAGCGCGGCGCCGGCAAGTCCACGGTGGCCCGCAAGCTGGCGGCCATCCGCACCTTCTACGCGCTCCAGGTCGAGCGCGGCGAGCTCGAGGCCAACCCGGCGGACCTGGTGTCCACGCCCAAGCGCGACTCCTACCTGCCGCGCGTGCTGAAGCCGGGCGAGGTGGCCAGCCTGCTCGAGGGCATCCCCGGCTCGGGGCCGCTCGACCTGCGCGACCGGGCGCTGCTCGAGCTGGCCTACTCGGCCGGGCTGCGCGCCGAGGAGCTCGTGAACCTGGACGTGGAGAGCGCCGACCCCGACGCGGAGGAGGTCCGCGTGGAGGGCAAGGGCGGCCGCACGCGGGTGATCCCGGGGGGCGAGCCGGCCTGGCGCGCCCTCGACGCCTACCTGTCGCGCGGGCGGCCCGCGCTGGCCGCGGGAGACGCCGGCCGCGAGCGTGCGCTGTTCCTCTCGAAGAGCGGCCGCCGCCTGTCGACCTCCGACATTAGGAGGCGCCTCCGCATCCAGGTCCGGCGCGCCGCGCTTCAGGGCGGGGTCTCTCCGCACACTCTGAGGCACTCGTTCGCCACCCACCTGTTGGAGGGGGGAGCCGACCTGAGGGTGATCCAGGAGCTGTTGGGCCATGCGTCCATATCAACGACCCAGACCTACACTCGGGTAGAGTCGAAGCGCTTGAAGCAGGCGTACGCCCTTGCTCACCCACGCGCGTGAACGGCAGCAGCTAAGGAATCCATGGTGGAGACCAACCTAAAGGCGATCGAGCTCAGGGACCTCTGGCGTCGCTACAAGGACGACCGCGACGAGCAGGCCCGCGAGCGGCTCGTGCTGGCCTACGCGCCGCTGGTCAAGTACGTGGCCGGGCGCATGTCGAGCGGCCTGCCCTCGCACGTCGAAGAGGCCGACCTGATCTCGTACGGCCTGCTGGGCCTGATCTCCGCGATCGAGCGCTTCGACCCCGGCCGCGAGATCAAGTTCGAGACCTTCGCGATCACGCGGATCAAGGGCTCGATCATCGACGAGCTGCGCTCGCTCGACTGGGTGCCGCGCTCGGTGCGCACCAAGGCGCGCGAGATCGAGCGGGCGAATGCCGCGCTCGAGCACCAGCTGCACCGCGCCCCCACCGACCAGGAGATGGCCGAGCAGCTCGAGGTCTCAGTGGAGGAGTTCCAGGAGTCGCTCGTTCGGATCTCGAACTCCTCGGTTGTCGCGCTCGACGAGCTCTGGACGGTCTCGGACGCCTCCGGCGACCAGGTCTCGCTGCTCGACACGATCCAGGACCCCCAGGCGCTCGACCCCGCCCAGGAGATGGACACCACCGAGATGAAGGACCGGCTGGCGGACGCGATCGCCCGCCTGCCGGAGCGCGAGAAGCTGGTGGTGGCGCTGTACTACTACGAGAACCTGACCCTGCGCGAGATCGGCGAGGTGCTCGGCGTGACCGAGTCCCGCGTCTCGCAGCTGCACACGAAGGCGGTCCTGCGGCTCAAGTCGCGGCTGCAGGGAGAACCGTTGGCAGGGGATTAGCTCTTAGGCCATGGCAGGGGGCGATGGCGAGCGGCTGGGCAGGAGCGCCAGGCAGCAGGTGGCGGTGGCGGAGCTCGGCCAGCGAGCGCTGGGCGGCTCGGAGGTCGACGAGCTGTTCGCCGGCGTGGTGGATGCCGCCGCCCGTGAGCTCGACCTCGAGTTCGCGGCACTGCTGGAGCTGACCAGGGACGGGCGGCTGCTGCGCCGCACGGTGTACGGGCTGCCCACGGAGACGATCGGCGACGTGCTTCCAGCCGGGGAGGACGGGCTGCCCGGCTACGCGCTGCGCGTGGACAGCACGGTGGTCGTGGACGACTACGCGAGCGAGGACCGCTTCGTGAAGAGCGCCATGCAGCAGCAGCTGGGGATCGCCAGCGCGGTGGCCGCGCCGATCGGGGCCCGGGGGCGCCACTTCGGCGTGATCGTGGTGAGCTGCCGGGAGGCGCGCACCTACAGCCCCGACGATGTGAGCTTCCTCCAGTCGGTGGCCAACGTGGCGGGCGCCGCGGTCGAGCGGGCGCGCGCCGACGACGTGGTGCGAGACAGCGAGCGGCGCTTCCGCGAGCTGGCCGACACCGCGCCGGCGCTGATGTGGATGACCGACCCCGACGGGCACGTGATCTTCGTGAACGAGGGCTGGCTGCGCTTCACGGGGCGCACGCTCGAGGACGAGCTGGGCGACACCTTCGCCAGCTCCGCCCACCCGCAGGACCGCGAGGAGCTGGTGGAAGCCTGGCGCCAGGCGATCAAGAAGAGGGACGAGTTCCGGCACGAGTACCGCCTGCACCGCCGCGACGGCGCGTACCGCTGGGTACTCGAGGTGGGCGTGCCGCGCTACGTGGCCGGCGACTTCCTCGGCTACGTGGGCACCGCCACCGACATCGACGAGCGCAAGGCGATGGAGGAGTCGCTGCGCGCCAGCGAGCACGCCTTCCGCGAGCTGGCCGACTCGGCCCCCGTGATGATCTGGACCACCGACGCGGACGGCCTGGTGACCTTCGTCAACCGCGGCTGGCTGGAATTCACGGGCAGGACGCTCCAGGACGAGCTGGGCGACACCTGGGCGCTGGGCGTGCACCCCGACGACGTGCCGGGGGTGGAGGCCAAGTGGACGGGCACGTTCGCGGAGCGCGTCGGCTGGCAGCACGAGTACCGGCTCAAGCGCCACGACGGGGATTACCGCTGGATCTTCGAGCGCGGCGCGCCGCGCTTCGAGGCCGGCCGCTTTGCCGGCTACGCCGGCAGCGCCACCGACATCCACGAGCGCAAGACGACGGAGGAGCGCCTGCGCCAGGTCTACGAGCGCGAGCACCGCATCGCGGAGACGCTGCAGCGCAGCCTGCTGCCCG
>DAIMGB010000225.1:0-4274 GCA_036724195.1 Thermoleophilaceae bacterium | reverse complement strand
GCCGCTGCGCTGCGCGCCGGCACGGCTGCCGCCACCGCTCCCTACGTCTTCATCCTCAACAGCGACGACCTCGCCGAGCCGCGCGCCCTGGCCGCGCTGGCAGATGCGCTCGACGCCGACCCCGGCGCCGATTTCGCCTTCGGCTGGATCCACTTCTTCGGCGATGTCGACGTCGTCGTGCGCCAGCCCGCCTGGAACCCGTGGATCCTCCTCCACGCCAATCGCTGGGCAATCTCCTCCCTGTACCGGCGCGCTGCACTGGACGCCGTGGGCGGGGTGCCCGAAGGCACTGCGTACGAGGACTGGGATCTGCTGCTCGGGCTCGCAGAGCAGGACCGCCGCGGGCTGCTGGTGCCGCGCGTCGTGCTCCACTACCGCCAGCACGGCATCGCCCGCCGCAACCGCGCCGCCCAGAGCGACCTGCGCCGGCAGTACGCTGCTCTGCGCGCGCGGCACGCGCCGCTCTTCGCACGCGAGCCGGAGTTGCGCCGCCACTACCGGCTGCCGCTGTGGACGCGGCTCGCCTACCGCCTCCAGCTGCGGGCGGGCCTGCTGTTGCCGCCCGGTGTCGTACCGCGCCTCCTGGCTCTCAAGCTGCGCTCGCGGCGGGCCCTCGGGCGCTGAGGATCACGGGCGGCGGCGGCGCAGCGGACCGCGCCGGTACCAGCGCACGCGCTCGCGCTCCAGGCGCCGGATGACCCCGGGGGCGACGCGATCGACCGCCTTGTACGCCCAGCGGGGCGGGCGCACCACCGCCACGTTGTAGACGGCGGCGGCGGCCTGGGCGCGGCGCAGCGAACCGGCGGTCTGCGCGCCGGCCGGCCGCTCCTCCTCCAGCACCCGCTCGAGCTGCGCGGCCAGAGCGGCATAGCCATAGCGGCCGCTGAGCACGAGGTCGGCATAGGCTCGCGTCGCGGTGGCCTCGACCAGCTTGTGATCGGCCAGGCGTTCGACGACGGCGCCGGCGTCAGAGCCGTCCGGCCGCACCGGGAGGTAGTGCAACTCCGGCTCCAGGACGCCGTCGTAGCCACCCTCGACGAGTACCTGGCACGTCCGCGCGGCGGCGGCCTCCAGGTGTCGCGGCCCGACCGAGCCAGGCAGCTGCCCGTCCCAGCCGGCAGGCATCGCGGCGTCGAAGTCGGCGAAGGCGAGGCTCGGCTGCTCGGCCAGCATGGTGCGCTCGGCGGCCACCAGCTCACCGCGGTGGTCGATCGCGCTGGCGCCGCTCTCGCTGCCGAGCACCGCCCGCGCCGAGGCGATGAAGGGGAACCAGCGCTCGCCCAGCACGGCATCACGCGGATCGGTCGAGACGTCGACCCGCAGACCTGCGGCCCGGGCTGCCGGAGCAACCGCATCGGCGACGGTGTGCTTGAGCTGGCCGAGCCGCCCGAAGCGCGGCGTCAGTACCTGCGCCCGATACGCCAGATCCAGCCCGCGGCGGTCGTGGGGCAGCACGACGGCTGCGTGGCGGGTGACGGCGAGCTCGTCGACGTAGCCCGTCAGGCACTTTTCGAAGCGCGCCGTGGCGCCGAGGCGCGGGTACAGCAGCTCGCGGTGCTCAGGCCCGAAGACGGAGCACACGACGTCGACACCCAGGTCGGCGAGCCAGTCATCCAGGACGTGCGCGTGGTTGTACTCGTCCTGCGGGAAGGCGATCTTCAGCGCGCCGACGTCGGCCAGCCAGTCGAAGGTGGGCCGACGAGCGGCGAACTCGGGCGCCCAGCGCGCCACGAGCAACGTGTTGTCGAGGATCACCGCGTCGACGGGCAGTCGGCGGATCGCACGCGGAACGCTGTAACCGGCGTTCCAATAGACGATCTCGTGGCGCGTGGCGCTGGCCTCCAACACGCGCACCTTCTGGCGCAGCGCCGATCGCATTGGGCCCGGCGCGGTGTGCTGATACAGCACGAGCACCCGCCGCAGCGTGCTGCCGAACGCCAGCGAGCGCGGGCTGCCGGCCTGCCACAGCCGCGGAGTGGTCATCTGCCGGCCCGGCGCCGCATGGCGTCCCTGCCCCGCAGCATGGCGTGCGCGGCCCAGGGGGCGTGGCGCATCGCGGCCCGGTAGGCGAGCCGGGGCGCGCTGATGCGGAGCCCGGCATACGCGTCGCTGGCCGCATTGAGTGTTCGCCAGGAGGCCGCGCCGCGACGGCCGCGACGCACGCGCCCGCCGGCCAGCTCGTCCACCACCGACTCCACATGGGCCGCGAAGGCCCCGTAGGAGTAGCGGCCGCTGGCGATGAGGTCCTCCCACGCGCGCTCAGCCATGGCCTCGGTCTCGCCCGGATCGCGGACGCGCTCCAGCGCCTCGGGCACGTTCGAGAGGTCGCCGCGCAGCGGGAAGTAGTGCGTCTCGGGCTCGAGGATCCCGTCGTAGGCTCCCTCGACGAGGAGCTGGGCGGTCTTGGTCTGCGCGGCCTCGAACAGGCGCGGACTGATCGCCGTGAAGTCGTAGTCGTCCCAGCCCGGCTCCTGCAGCGCCGAGAACTCCTCGAAGGTGGCGTCCGGGTGCGACGGCCGCCACTGGGCCTCGAAGCGGCGGATGGCACCGACGGGGTCGAGCGCACTCGAGCCGCTCTCGGTGCCGATCACGCAGCGGCCGCTGGCAAGAAACTCGAACCACGCATCGCCGTACTTCGTGTCCCTGATGTCCGTCGAGATATCCGTGCGCAATCCGAGGGCGCGCGCCGCCGGCTCGACGATGTGCGCGATCTCGTGCTTGAGCTGGCCATGGTGGCCGACGTGGTACGGCAGGTTGCGGGCGCGGTAGACGATGTCCACATCCCGCGCGGTGTGGGGGCCGGGGAGGTGCTGCACCGCGCCGGCCGCGCGATCGTCGACGAAACCGGTGTAACTCCGCTCCATGCGGGTGCGCTGCGACTCGCCCGGATACAGCACCGGCCAGTGGCGGCCGTCCAGCACCGAGAACACGCACTGCACGTCGAGGTCGCCCAGCCAATCGTCGAGCGTGGCGGCACACACGTACTCGTCCTGGGGCATCGCGATCCGGACCGCGTCGCTCTCTGCGATCCAGTCCAGTGAGGAGCGCCAGCGTTCGAACGGCTCCTCCCAGCGCATGCAGAGCACCGAGTAGTGCAGCACCACGACGTCGTACGGGTAGGAGCGGATCCACCCGGGGACGCCGTGCCAGGCGTTCCAGTAGAGGACGTTGTGCGGCGTCAGCGAGTGCTCGAGAAAGCGAAGGTGCTGCTTGGTCGTCGGTCGCATCGGCTCCGCCTCGGCGTGTAGGTAGAGCACGAGCCAGTCACGCGGCGGCCCGTCCACGGCTGAGCGTGTCCACGGGGCACCGCCCCGCCACACCCGCGAGATAGGGGCGGTCTCGATCGGCGGCATCACGGCGTCGTGAGCCGGTCCGCGTGGCGATCGACGTAGGCGTCGATGCGGTCGATGTTCGCCCGGGTCCATGACCGCACCCGGTCAATGGTAGCGAGGGACTCGCGCGGCCCCGACCAGCCGCAAACCGCTGAGGAGTGGGCTGTACGCTGTTTCCATGGTCGGCGAACCCGTGCTCGACGACCGCAACGCGGCCTTCTGGGACGAGCTGTGCGGCACGAACCTGGCGCGCACGCTCGGCATCAGCGATGCCTCGGAAGAGTCGCTGGCGCGCTTCGACGAGGCGTACTTCGCGCTCTACCCGTATCTCCTCGACTACTTCCCACGCCCAACGGTGGAAGGGCGGCGACTGCTGGAGATCGGACTCGGCTACGGCACGCTAGGTGAGGCGCTGGCGCGGCTCGGCGCGAACTACCACGGGGTGGACCTCGCGGCGGCTCCGGTTGCGATGATGCGTGCCCGGCTTGCCCGCGTTCCCGGCGCGCGGCCCAAGCAGGTCGCGCAGGGCTCGGTGCTTGACCTGCCGTTCGAGGACGCCTCCTTCGATCACGTGGTCTCGATCGGCTGCCTGCACCACACGGGCGACCTCTTCCGCGCCGTGGCCGAGTGCCGCCGCGTGCTGCGTCCGGGCGGGCGCCTGGTCGTGATGGTCTATAACCGCCGGTCTGCCCGCCGTGTGCTGCTCGGGCCTCTGCTGACCGCACGGCACCGCCTCGTGCCCGGGGCGCCGAGCGCCGAAGAGGCGCTGCGCTACTTCTACGACGGGCACGCCGACGGCGACGTCGCACCGCACACCGACTTCGTCTCCGTGGCGGAACTGCGTGGGCTGCTGTCGGGCTTCCGCGACGTCCGCATCGAGCGGCGCAGCATCGACCGTGTGCCGCTCGGCCCCATCGAGGTCTCGCGGCTGCGACTGATGCG
>DAIMGB010000224.1:0-4277 GCA_036724195.1 Thermoleophilaceae bacterium | reverse complement strand
GACCCGGGGCAGATGTGGTCCTTCCCGGCCGGCTTCATGGCCGAGTTCTTCCAGAACCACGGCATGTTCGGGCTGAGCGGCCGGCCCAACTGGCTCACGGTCGAGGGCGGGGCACGCAGCTACGTGTCCGCCATCGCGGCCCCGCTGGGCGAGCGCCTGCGGCTGTCCACTCCGGTCGAGCGCATCGAGCGCCACGAGGACTCAGTGGAGGTCACGCCGCGCGGGGGCGAGCCCGAGCGCTTCGACGAGGTGATCGTGGCCGCGCACTCCGACCAGGCACTGCGCATGCTCGCCGACCCGAGCGACGCCGAGCGCCAGGTGCTGGGGGCGATTCCCTACCAGCGCAACGAGGCGGTGCTGCACTCGGACCGCTCGCTGCTGCCGAGGCGAAAGCGGGCCTGGGCCAGCTGGAACTACCACCTGCTCGACGAGCCGGCCGAGCAGACCACCGTGACCTACCACATGAACCGCCTGCAGTCGCTCGAAACGCGCGAGCAGATCTGCGTGACTCTCAACCGCGGCGAGGCCATCGACCCGGACAAGGTCATCCAGTCGTTCACCTACCACCACCCCGTCTACACCCACGACGGCCTGCGGGCCCAGGGGCGCTTCGACGAGATCGGCGGGCAAAGGCGCACGCACTACTGCGGCGCGTACTGGGGCTACGGCTTCCACGAGGACGGCGTGCAGAGCGCGCTGCGGGTGTGCGCACGCTTCGGGAGCGTGCTGGCGTGAGCGCCAGCGCCATCTACGAGGGCTCTGTTCGCCACCGGAGGATGCAGCCTGTCGAGCACGCCTTCCGGTACCGCGTCTTCATGATGTACGTGGACCTCGGCGAGCTGCCCGAGCTGTTCGACCGCGTGCCGCTGTGGTCGGCGCGGCGACCCGCACTCGCCTGGTTCAGGCGCTCTGACTTCTTCGGCGACCCCGAGCGGCCGCTGTGCGACGAGGTGCTGGACCGCGTGGAGGAGCTGGGCGGCCGTCGCCCGGCCGGCCCCGTGCGCCTGCTGGCCAACCTGCGCTACCTCGGCCACGGCTTCAACCCGGTGAGCTTCTACTTCTGCTTCGACGCCGTCGGCGAGCGCGTCGAGGCCGTGCTGGCCGAGGTCACCAACACGCCCTGGGGCGAGCGCCACTCCTACCTGCTCGGCCGCGGCGACGCCGGCGGCAGGGTGCTCGACGCAACGATGGACAAGGCCTTCCACGTGTCGCCCTTCATCGGCATGGACCAGACCTACGAGTGGCGCGTGACCGAGCCTGGCGAGCAGCTCCAGGTGCACATCGAAAACCACCACGGCGAGCAGCTCGAGTTCGACGCCACGCTCTCGCTCGAGCGCCGCGCCGCCACGCCGCGAATGCTCAACCGCGTGCTGCTGCGCTATCCGCTCATGTCGCTTCAGGTGGTGGCTCGCATCTACCTGAACGCCCTCAGGCTCAAGCTGAAGGGAGCCCCCTACCACCCCCATCCGGCGCGATGAGCCGCAAGCTGCTCGACACCGTGCTGAGCCGCATCCGCCACGGCCGCGTGGAGCTGCGCGACCGGGGGCGCGTTCACCACTACGGGCCGCCGGACGCCGAGCTCCGCGCCGTCGTGACCATGCACAGCCCGAGGGCGTGGCGTGCCTGGCTGCGCGGCAGCACCGGCATGGCCGAGAGCTACGCCGATGGGCTCTGGGACTGCGACGACCTGGTGGTGCTGGTGCGAATCGCCGCGCGCGAGATGCGTCGTTACGACGGCGTGCGCCGCGCGCTCGTGCCGCTGCAGCAGCTGGCCGCGATGGTGCCGCGCAACAGCAGGCTGCGCGCCCGCAGGCACATCGCCGCCCACTACGACCTCGGCGACCACCTCTTCGAGCTCTTCCTCGACGACAGCATGACCTACTCGAGCGCGCTGTTCGAGGACGAGGCGGCCACGCTGGAGGAGGCCCAGGAGGCAAAGCTCGACCAGATCTGCCGCCGGCTCGAGCTGAAGCCCGACGACCACGTGCTCGAGATCGGCAGCGGCTGGGGCTCCCTCAGCCTGCACGCCGCGTCGAAGTACGGCTGCCGCGTGACCACGGCCACGATCTCCGAGGCGCAGCACGCGCGCACCGTCGCGCGCGTGCGCGAGACCGGCCTGGAGAACCAGGTCGAGGTGGTGCTCAGCGACTACCGGGACCTCCGCGGCGAGTACGACAAGCTCGTCTCGGTCGAGATGATCGAGGCCGTGGGCCGTCAGTACTTCAAGCTCTTCTTCGAGCGCTGCTCGGAGCTGCTGCACCCCGAGGGCCTGATGCTGCTCCAGGCGATCCTCATCGAGGACTCCGCCTACGAGGCCGAGAAGGCGTCGCGCAGCTTCATCAACAAGCTCATCTTCCCCGGCGGCTGCCTGCCCTCGATGCAGGTGATCGAGCGCTGCCTGGACGCGACCGGGCTCGCGAGCGAGCACGTGGACGACCTGACGCAGAGCTACGTCCTGACGCTGCGCCATTGGCGCGACCGCTTCCGCGCCGCGGCGGGCCAGGCCGCCGCGCACGGCTACGACCTTCGCTTCCGGCGCCTCTGGGAGCTCTACCTCTGCTACGTCGAGGCGGGCTTCACCGAGCGGCGGATCGAGGACGTGCAGCTGCTGATCGCCGGGCCGAGCTACCGCGGGTCACGCGTGAACATGCGCTCGGAGATCGCGTCCAGCAGGAAGGCCGGGCCGCGCGAGGCGAGCTTGGCCAGAGCGGTCTTGCCGCCCGGCCCCAGCACGTGATCGTCGGACTCCACGGCGCCCACGACCTTCCGCGCCCACTCCTCTGGCGAGACCTCGTCCCAGCTGGAGGTGTCGAGGTGGCGCCCGTAGATTGCCTTCGTGTCGTCGAGCATGTCGGTGTCCACCCCGGGGGTCACGAGGTGCAGCACGGAGACCCCGGAGCCCTTCAGCTCGCGGCGCAGCGACTCGCTGAAGGCCACCACGCCGGTCTTGGCCGCCGAGTAGGTGCTGGCGGCCGGGAACCACGCATAGCCGCTGATGCTCGCGTTGTTCACGATCCGGCCCCGGCGGCGCTGCACCATCCCGGGCAGCACCCGCTTGGTCAGGTGGACCACGCCGAGGAGGTTCACCTGGAACATCGCGTAGATGTGGTCGAGCTCCTGCTCCTCGAGCAGGCCACCGGTCATCAGGCCGGCGTTGTTCACGAGCAGGCCGACGCGGTCGAGCTCGGGGATCGCGTCGCAGCACTCGTCGATCGACTCGCGCGAGGACAGGTCCATCCGCGCCGGGCGCACCGCCTTCGCGCCGCCGGGAGCCGGGTCGATGGGCTCGAAGGCCTCGGGCTCGCGCACGCCGGCGAGCACCAGCTCGAGCGGCCGCGTGGCCAGCTCCTCGGCGATCGCGCGGCCGATCCCGCGGTTGGCGCCCGTCACGAGCGCGATCGAGCCGGACAGGTCCATCAAGTGAAGATACGCCGCGGCCGTATCGTCCGATCATGACGCTGAACCACGAGCGCGCCGGGAGCGGGGAGCCGCTCGTGCTGCTGCATCCGCTCGGCGGCGAGCTGGTGGTGTGGCAGCCGGTGTTCGAAGGCCTGGCTGCCGAGCGGGACACGATCGCGCTCGACCTGCCCGGCTTCGGCGGCTCGCCGCCGCTCCCTAACGGCACCGCGCCGACACCGCAGGAGCTGGCTGCGGCGGTGGCCTCGTTCCTCGACGCACAGGGCGTGCAGCGCGCCCACCTGGCGGGCAACTCGCTGGGCGGCTGGGTGGCGCTCGAGCTGGCGAAGTCCGGGCGCGCGCTGTCGGTGACCACGCTCTCGGCCGCCGGCCTGTGGGAGCGCCCGCTGGGTCCGCGCGCCACACCGATCCGGCGCATCGGGAGGCCGTTGCTGCCGCTCGTGCCGCTGTTCGCCCGCAGCGCGGGCGGCCGACGAGCTCTGCTCAAGAGCGTGATGGTGCGCCCGGAGCGCGTGCCCCCGGCCGCGGCCACCCGGCTGATCCGGGCGTACGTGACGTCCCCCGGCTTCGAGGCCGCCAACTCCGCCATGCGCGCGACCGTGTTCTCCGGCATCGAGGAGATCGAGGTGCCGGTCACGCTCGCCTGGGCCGAGCACGACCGTCTCGTGGCCCGCCCTAAGAGCCGCCCGGCCGGCGCCCGCATGGTCACGCTGCGCGGCTGCGGCCACGTGCCCACCTGGGACGGGCCCGAGCAGGTCACGCGGCTCCTGCTCTCCTCGGGAACCCCCGCCTAGGGGATACTGCGCGACGCATGGAAGCGTCCGCAAGCGAACGTCACGAGGCCATCGTGATCGGCGCCG
>DAIMGB010000223.1:0-4278 GCA_036724195.1 Thermoleophilaceae bacterium | reverse complement strand
TCCGGCCACCGCTTCGAGTAGCAGGAGACCTCCACATGCGTGAACGCCTCCAGGCCCGTGTAGTGGCTACGCCGATTGAGGCGGTTGACGCGATTGTCCGGATAACGAAGATCCAGATTCAGGCGCAGCCTGAACACGCCGCGCCGGTGGGCCGAGATGCACCCGTCGCCGAGGTAGATGCCGAGGAGGTACACATAGGCCGGCAGATCGACTGGCAGGCGGTCGTCTTCCGAGGAACCGGCCTGGAGCCGGCTCGGCACCGTGCCCTCCATCCAGCCGCGCACGGTCGAGCGCGGTATGCCGGTTCGGCGGGCGATCACCGTCGCCCCAAGGCCGGATGCCTGGAGGGCGAGCACGCTGGTGACCTCCTCTCCGGTTCGCATACGAACAGATGTTCCCATACGCATCGGACATTGGAGGCGAACCAAAGACGCTAGATTGGGGCGTCCAGACGCGCGGATGTGGCGGAACTGGCAGACGCGGTGCGTTCAGGTCGCATTGCCCCAAAAGGGCGTGGAGGTTCGAATCCTCTCATCCGCATTACAACCTAGGCGGCGGCGCCGGCGCCGTTTGCCGAGATCAGCCGGTTTCCCCACAGGTAGCCGATCAGCACTTCGGTGACCTGGGGGTCGAACTGGGTGCCGGCGCCCTCGGCCAGCTCGCGTATCGCCTCGCCGTGGGTCATTGCCTGGCGGTAGGGGCGGTCGGAGGTCATGGCGTGGTAGGCGTCGCAGGCGAGGATGATGCGGGCGCCGATCGGTATCTCGTCGCCGCTCAGGCGGTCGGGGTAGCCGCTGCCGTCGAAGCGCTCGTGCTCGTGGCGGATGATCCGGGCCACGGGGCCGAGGCCGGGGATGGTGCGCACGATGCGCTCGCCGATCACCGGGTGCTCGCGCATGGTGTGCCACTCCCCATCTGAGAGGTCGCGGGCCTTGTGCAGGATGTCGTCGGGGATGCCGACCTTGCCGATGTCGTGCAGCATCGCGGCGGCGCGGACGCGCTCGACCTCGCGCTCGCCCAGTCCGATCGAGCGGGCCACCTGTCCGGCCAGCTCGGCCACGACCTCGGAGTGCTCGCCGGTGTAGCGGTCACGCTCCAGCAGGGCCTCGGCCAGGCCGGCGATGGTGTCCTCGGCCAGCACGCCGTCGGAGTCGCCAGCGCGGATCTCCGCCCGGCCGCCGCCGTTCATGCGGGCGCGGCGAAGGTGGTCGGAAGCCGCGGCGATCAGCTGGTCGGCGCTCATCGGGCGGGCGTACTCGGCCACCCCCACCGAAGCCGAGAGACAGTCGAGCGGGCCGACGCGGATCGCCTCGAGCTCCAGCAGCAGGCGCTCGAAGGACTCGGCGGCCGCGGTCGCGTCCACCTCGGGCAGCACGATCATGAACTCGTCGGCACTCGAGCGGGTCGCGAAGTCGGGGGTGCGGGTCACGCTCGGCAGCAGCTGGCCGACGGACTGCAGCACGCGGTCGCCAAGGTCGCGCCCGTGGCGCGAGTTGATCCCCCGGAATGCGTCGATGTCGAGCACGGCCAGCGACAGGCCCTTGCCATGGCGGCGGCAGCGCTCAACCTCGGCCTCGACGTGGCGGAAGAAGACGGTGGGGGTGGGGAGACCGGTGAGCGGATCGCGCAGGGCACTGCGCTCAAGCTCGCGCTCGAGCTCGGTCAGCCGCCGCTGTGTCTCCGCCAACTGCCGCTCGAGGTCGTCTGCATGCCTGCGGGCGCGCACGAGAATCTATTCGGCAGCCCGTAGCGGCCCTTGAGCTTTTTGGACCTATATACGGGAACGGCGCTGCGGCGTGCGGAACACGTGGTCCCAAAATGGGGCACTGACGCCGAAGCCTCGCGTGTCGTCCTGGAAGTGGTGGCGCATGTGCAGCTCGCGCATCAGCCGACCCAGCCGGGTGCTGGGCTTGTGGTGATGCAGGTGGTAGTGCGTCATGTCGTAGATCAGGTACCCGCACAGGAAGCCAGAGCCGAATAGCCAGGCGGCCGGGGTGCCCAGGGCGAGCACGAACAGGGCTACGAAGGCGGAGGCCAGCGGCACGCTGACCGACGGCGGCATGACGAGCCGCAGCGGGTCGTTCGGGTGATCGTGGTGCACGCCGTGGATGATCCAGTGCAGGCGGGCGCCCAGCCCGTCCTCGGGCTCGAAGTGGAACACCACGCGGTGCATCCAGTACTCAGTGAGCGTCCAGAAGGCGTAGCCGCCCAGCAGCAGTCCGATCGCCTGCAGCGCCGGCGTGTTCTGCTGGCCCAGCCCGAAAAGCACCGCGATCGCAGGGATGAAGATGAACAGCGGGACCGTGGGGTGGACTCGCGACAGGCGATCCAGCAGCTCCGAATCGAACATCCGGGGGGACGCCCTGAGCACGTGTGTACGGCGCGCGTCCATCGGCCCCAAATTTACAGCACCGGAACCCCCTTACGGGGTAGTCCAACGGGACTGCCACGAAGTCGCGAGGAACTCCAGCCCGAAGGCAGCGGTGACGGCGTATACGGCGACCTCCAGGGAGGCCGACGGCCCGCTCGCCGCCTCGGCGAACACCCTCGCGATCAAGTAGGCGGTCACTGCCAGCATGAATGCGAGTTTCATGCTGACAAGTCTCGGCCGGAGCGCCTGGAGCCCTGTGACGTGCCCGTGAAGAGGGCGTGAACGTCCGGTTATCCTGAACAGATGGTCCGGGCCGCATCCGGCATTCCCCTGCCCAAACCGCGCCTGCGCGGCGTGCTTCACAAATGGGCCTTCTTCGCCTCGCTCGTGTTGGGCGTCGTGCTGGTGGTGTTCGCGCCCGGCGGCCGCGGCACGCTCGCGGCCGCGATCTATGCCGGCAGCGTCGCGGCTCTGTTCGGGGTCAGCGCGCTCTACCACCGCATCGACTGGCAGACCACGGTCTCGCGCAAGCGCATGCGCCGGCTCGACCACACGATGATCTTCGTGCTGATCGCCGGCAGCTACACGCCGTTCGCGCTGCTCGTGCTCCACGGCACGCTCGCCACCGTGATCCTGGTGGCGGTCTGGACCGGCGCGGCCGCCGGCGCGCTGATGAAGCTGCTCTGGATCGACGCGCCGAAGTGGCTCGTCGCGGGCACCTACGTGCTGATGGGCTGGGTGGCCGTGGCCGCCTTCCCGGGGATGATGCGCGAGCTCGGCGTGGGGCCCACCGTGCTGGTGGCCGTGGGCGGCATCCTCTACACGCTCGGCGCTCTGGTCTACGCGCTGCAGCGCCCGGACCCCGCGCCAAAGGTGTTCGGCTACCACGAGGTCTTCCACGCGCTCGTGATCGCGGCCGCGGCGCTCCAATACGTGGTGGTGGCGTTCTTCGTGCTGCCGAACGCCTAGCGCGCGCCCGCGCGGGCCCGGATCCAGCCCACCACGTCGTCCATCACGCGCTGCTGCTCGGGCTCGTTGAGGATCTCGTGGTAGAGGCCGTCGTACAGCTCCAGGTGCTTGTCCTCGGACAGCGCGCCGTCGTGAACCATCAGGCTGGCGGCCTGGGGCACGATGCGGTCGCCGGTGCCGTGCATCACCAGTAGCGGCAGCGTGATCTCCGGCACGCGCGAGGGAAATGCCTCGACGGCCGAGGACAGCTCGCCGATGGTGCGGGCGGGCAGCTTGCCGTGATGCACGAGCGGGTCCTCCACGTAGGCAAGCACGACCTCCGGGTCGCGGCTGACGAGAGTGGGGTCCACCGCGAACAGGCCCACCTGGGGGGCCGCGACCGACAGCAGCTTGCCCACCAGCCGCGTTGCCCCCGAGGCGCTCTCGAGCGCCGCCAGCGGGGCGCTCAGCAGCAGGCCGTCGAGGCGATCCTGGTGCTCGAGGGTGTAGGCGATCGCCAGGCAGCCGCCCATGCTGTGGCCCAGCAGGAAGAGGGGCAGCTCCGGGTGCCGCTCGCGGGCCTGCACCACCACCTGGTCGAGGTCGGCCACCGCATTGGCCATCCGGTCGATGTAGGCGCGCCGGCCCTCGGAGCGCCCATGGCCACGGTGGTCGAGTGCGTGCAGCGCAAGGCCCTCGCCGGTGAAGCGCGCCGCCACGTGCGCGTAGCGGCCGCTGTGCTCGCCCAGGCCGTGGGCCAGCACCACGGTGGCGCCGGGTTCGCCGTCCGGCAGCCAGCTCTGGGTGAACAGCGCCAGACCGCCGGCGCCGCGCAGCTCACCCTCCTCGTGCAGCCCTGCCTGTGGCATCGCGCCCGTCACCCGGCGACGAATCTACTGCCCCGTGCGAAGTTACCGACCATGGAAGTCGGGCTCGTGACCTGCGCACCGCTGCGAGAG